>NZ_DFUB01000015.1:137840-423985 GCF_002379575.1 Flavobacterium sp. UBA4197 | reverse complement strand
CTTCATTTATGCCTCCAGATAACGCTCCGGATGAAATGCGTATTCCTTATGGAGAATATATTTTAGTAAAACAGCTGTAATGAAAGCATATATATACAGTTTAATATTAGGATTTATCGTCTTTAATACCTATTCTCAAACACCTATCATAAACAGGTACGGTGTAGAAAAATACGGTAGAATAGAAGGGGCATATTACAAGGATATAAATGGATTTCACAATCAATATATAGGAACGTGGGTTTACAATAATGGCAATACAACATTTAAAGTTGTCTTTAAACCAAAAGATAGTTTCCATGTAACTACGGATGTCAGAAATTATTATGCTGATTTTTTAATAGGCGAATTTCAATATATTGATAACGGAATCGAGAAGGTAAATACGTTTTCAAATATTAACCAAACATATAGTAACATATTTGATTATAATATTGTTAGTGTAACACGTATATATAAATCAACGTATCCATTATGTCCCGAATGTGAAGAAGATGAAAGACGTTTATTATTGTTCTTCAATGAGCCTTCCCGTAGAAATATTTGGGGAGGAATAAGTAATAATTTTGTAATCAGAAGATTTGTAGAAAACGGACAGGAAAAATTAAAAGTTCAATTTGTTTATACCGGTAACGGGCTTGAATCTTTGAATACTATGGATGGACCTCCAGCAAATATAAATAGCTTTAGTGTGCTTTATGGAGAATATATTTTGATAAAACAACCGTAATTATTGGGCACTCTTGTCTATCCCAAAGCATGGGTTAAGGAACCTGGGCAACCAGTTCCAGTCGTTTCACAACACTATGCTGCACCAATAATGTTCCGGGTGATAAAACGGCATTAGCCCCTACTTTTGTATTATCGCCCACCAAGGCACCAAATTTTTCAACTCCGGTCGCGACTATACTGCCGTCATGCATAACAAAAATCAGTTTGTTATCCCGTTCGTTATAATGGTTCGCAATTACCGAACCCGCTTCAAAATTTACGTTACTGCCCACGACGCTGTCGCCTATAAAATTAAAATGGGCAGCCGCTGTATTTTCAAGGAGAATGCTGGTTTTAATCTCACAACCGGGACCGATCTTTACGGAACTCGCCAGATAAACACCGCCTCTCAGGTATGCATGCGCGCCTATAAAGCAGTTTTCAGCAATAATTACCGGTGCTTTTAAGGTTACGCCTTTTTCGACAACGGCCGTTTTATGAATCGCAATACCGTCAATAATGGTATATTCTTTTTCCGGTAATGTGGCTATTTTAGCATAAATACTATCCGGAATTTTAGAAGTCACTTCCCATGGTTTCCAATCTTTTTGAAAAGGAAAATGTTTGATAAAATCGGCGGTATAATGTGATAGCATCTTGTCTTTATAATTACAGTGATTTAAAAGTACAAAATCATTTTATTTCCTCAGACTATATAATCGGATTAAAATGTTGCAAAATTATACCAATCGGTATATATTTGTATTGTATTTTTTATCATTATGAACAAAGCCGAAAAAACAAAGCAGTTTATTATTGAGAAGACCGCTCCTATTTTTAATATGAAGGGCTATTCCGGCACGTCCATGCAGGATATCACTTTAGCCACCGGACTGACCAAAGGCAGTATATACGGGAACTTTAAAAATAAAGACGAAGTGGCGCTGGCTGTTTTTCAGTACAATTATGAAAAAATGCAGACTTTGTTTATACAGGAGATCAGCAAAAAGACTACCTACCGGGAGAAATTAATGAGCTATCCGGAACTGTATGAAAAATTCGCCACCGAAAGATTTCCTTTGGGCGGCTGTCCGATTATGAATACCGCAATTGAAGCAGACGATACCCATCCGCAGCTCAAAGCATTGGCAAAAAAAGCCATGCTGTTCTGGAAAGACAGCCTGGTACGCCTGATCAATAAAGGTATCGAAAAGAACGAATTCAAAAGCACTACTAACGCCGATGAAAATGCCCTGACCATTATCGCTCTGATTGAAGGCGCAATAATGATGATCAACCTGACCGGCAAGTTGGACTATCATCAATCGATGATGAATACCCTCCGAAAAGTAATAACCGCACTATAAAAATTTTTTAACCAAAAATATACCGATCGGTATAAAATAAAATTATGAAAAACGTCAATATTATTCTCGCAAAAAGAACCCCGACAGGAGGTTTTCTCGGCAGTCTTTCGCATTTGAGTGCCACCGAATTAGGAAGCATTGCCATCAAAGCTGTTTTAGACCATACCGCGGTTCCGGCAGCTGCCATAGATTCGGTATATATGGGCAATGTATTATCGGCAAATCTGGGACAGTCACCGGCACGCCAGGCAGCACTGTTTGCCGGTATTCCCAACGAAACCGACTGTACTACCGTTAACAAGGTTTGCGCCGCCGGGATGAAAGCCGTTATGCTGGGCGCACAGCAGATTCAGCTGGGCATTGACCAGGCGGTAATAGCCGGCGGTATGGAAAGCATGAGCAATGTGCCGCACTATACCCAGCAGCGAAAAGGCAATAAAATGGGCAATTCCACTCTGGTAGACGGTTTACTGAAAGACGGTTTAACCGATGTTTACAACGGTTTCCACATGGGCAATGCCGCTGAGATTTGTGTACGGAAATACCAGATCAGCCGCGAAGAACAGGATCTTTATGCGCTTGCTTCCTATAAAAAAGCGACCGATGCCACCCAATCCGGAAAATTTAAAAATGAAATTATCCCGATAAGCATCCAAACAAAAAACGATACACTTATTTTCCAGGAAGACGAAGACATTTACAAGATCATTCCGGAGAAAATCGGGAAATTAGCGCCTTCTTTTGAAGAAAACGGAACCATTACCGCAGCCAATGCCAGCAATCTTAATGATGCTGCCTGTGCGATATTACTGGTTTCCGATGAAATGGTTGCACAATACCAGCTGCAGCCTTTAGCAAGAATTATCGGTTATGCCGATGCGGCACAGGCACCGGAATGGTTTACCACCTCCCCTTCCATTGCGATTCCGAAAGCTTTACAGCAAGCCGGATTAACCCTTGATGCAATCGATTATTTTGAAATTAACGAAGCCTATGCTTCGGTGATTTTAGCTAACCAGAAAATCTTAGGCCTGGATCCGGACAAAGTCAACGTATATGGCGGCGGTGTCGCCATGGGACATCCTATAGGCGTTTCGGGCGCAAGGATTATCACCACCTTATTATCTGTCTTACAACAGGAAGGCGGTAAATATGGTGTAGCCGCTATTTGTAACGGCGGCGGCGGCGCATCGGCAGTCGTGATTGAAAACATTACCGCTAAATCCAAAACATTATCCCAATGAAAAACGAGGCATTCGAATATTTAAAACAACATATCGGAAAAGAAGTGAGTACTTCTCCTTCCCCTTTTATGAATTGGCTCAAACCGACCATGCTGGCGGTGGAAGAAGGCCGTTTGTCCTTTCAGTACACCATTCGCCACGAAATGACCAATCCCTATAAAACCCTGCATGGCGGCATCGTAGCAGCCATGATTGACGATGCGATTGGCGCAACTTTAATCTGCTACGGAGAGCCCTATTTTTATCCCACGATCAATAACGTTATCGATTATTTTGCCTCAGCAAGAGAAAACGATATTATCATCGCCGAAACAAGTATTATTAAAAAAGGCAACCAGATTGTCAATGCACAATGTGAGATCTGGAATGAGGACAAATCAAAGCTCCTGGCCAAAGGATATACGAATCTTTTAAAGACCGGAATGAAATAACCCAATGAGCAGCCCTGTTTTACACGCAGGGCTGTTTTTATGTAAAAGCAAAAGTATTCTTAAATTTTACTTACTAGTAAGTAAAATATCTATATTTGTACCATGAATGCTACCAGAGAAGAAATAATCCGTATTGCAGATGAGCTGATTCGCTCAAAAGGATACCATGCTTTCAGCTATGCCGATATTTCAAAAGTATTGGGCGTTAAGAATGCTGCCATCCATTATTATTTTCCTTCCAAATCGGATCTGGGTGTTGCCGTGATTGACAATACCGCTGAAAAATTCCAACAGACGATCCGATCCTGGGAACAATTGCCGTATGAAACGCAATTTCAGCATTTTGTAACCATGCATCAGAAAACCAAAAAGAACGAATGGGTCTGCCTGATGGGCGCTTTATCGCCCACTTATGATACCCTGTCTGAAAACATGCAACTCCAATTGAAGGAACTGGCAGACAACATCATTATATGGCTGACCGGTTTATTAGAAAACGGAAGAGCAAAAGGCATTTTTCATTTTACCGAAGAAGCCAAAGCCAAAGCCTATTGCATTCAGTCATCCCTTTTAGCATCACTATTACTGAATAAAGTACTCAAAAATGATGTGTACCAGGTCATTCAGAATACTATTTTAACTGTTTAGCTTTTAACCCGCTTACCGATTCCGGTGAGCTCACCATAAAAGGAATAAAAATGAAAAGAGTCGTAATAACAGGTCTGGGTGCCTTAACACCCATTGGAAATACTATCGATACCTTTTGGAACAACAGTATCAACGGCGTAAGCGGTGCCGGATTAATCACCCGTTTCAATGCCGAAAAATTCAAAACACGGTTAGCCTGTGAAGTCAGGGATTTCAAACCGGAAACATACTTAACCCACAATGAGATCAAACGAAGTGATTTGTTTACGCAATATGCTTTGTACACCGCTGCACAGGCCATGGAAGATTCCGGTCTGGATGTTGCCAAAATGGATCCGTTTGATATCGGGGTGATCTGGGGCGTTGGCCAGGGCGGAATGGAAACCTTTGAAAACGAAGTGCGCGATTTCACTTTAGGGGACGGTACACCGCGTTTCAATCCGTTTTTTGTTCCGAAGCTGATTGTCAATATGGCTTCCGGTATGATTTCGATGAAATATGGTTTACAGGGCATTAACTACACCACCGTTTCGGCTTGTGCCACTTCCAATACAGCCATTATGGATGCTTATAATTACATCAAGCTTGGCAAAGCCAAAGTATTTATAACCGGAGGTTCCGAAGCGCCTATCACACCGGCTTCAATGGGTGGTTTTGCCGCCATGAAAGCGATGTCGACACGCAACGACGACCCGAAAACAGCCAGCAGGCCTTTTGACAGTAACCGGGATGGTTTTGTAATGGGTGAAGGTGCCGGAGCATTGATCCTGGAAGATTATGAGCATGCTGTTAAAAGAGGTGCCAAAATCTACGCAGAAGTAGTAGGTGCTTCAATGACAGCCGATGCGTACCACATGACTTCTCCGCATCCGGAAGGTATTGGTGCTGCAAAAGCCATGCAGCTGGCTCTGGAAGAAGCCCGATTGAATCCGGAACAGATTGATTATATCAACATGCATGCTACGTCTACTCCTGTTGGCGATATCAGCGAGTTGAATGCAGTCAAAAAAGTGTTTACGAACAGTTCCAATTTAAGCATCAGCGCCACGAAGTCCATGACCGGGCATTTACTAGGAGCTGCCGGTGCTATTGAAGCGATTCTGTCTATAAAAGCCATTAATCACAATATTATTCCGGCTACCATTAACCTGCACGAACCGGATAAAAATATCCCGGGCGATATTCATATTGTTGCCAATACTGCCATTGAGAAAAAAGTAACTGCCGTCATGAGCAATGCTTTTGGTTTTGGCGGCCATAACGGCATCATTGTCCTCAAAAAGATCTGATAAATACCATAAAAAAGGCTAAAATCCATTGAATTTTAGCCTTTTTTATTGCCTGGCACTGTCTTAAAAAAACAGCCTTATTTTCTTTTATAATCGAATGTGGCCGGGAATTTACGGGTAACGATATTCGGTTCCGTAATGATTTTTTTGCCATATTTCGGGTTGATCTGCCTGTCCATAAACGTTTCGTCTTTGAACTTCTTATGCTCTACTATAGCCGATACTTTTACATTCACATCGATTGGCTGTACATAGTTATCATTTTTAAGCATTACATAGAATTTTCCCTGCAGCATCCCCGATTCGGTAAAGCGCTTAAAGGTGGCTACGCCCCTGCCAAAATCATAGGATTTAATAGGCTTGTCCTGTAAAAACAGTTTTTTGTTTTCTTCATTTACCAATGCATATTCCACGTCTTCACCAATAGACGGCAAAGCCAGATTGGTCACTGCTCCGGCGGCAATTCCGCCTAACGGGCTGGTAAAAATGGTCGTTGCTCCCTGAACAGCGCCCACAATCATCTTGCGGTTTTGCTGCCAATAGTCATTACTTTCTTTTCCTACGCCAACCCAGTATGCCCAGGCTACCACTTTTTTGGTTTCGTTAGCGGTAACAGCATTGTTGGGCAGGCTGAAAAAAACGCTTGACTGGCTCGCATCCAGGCTGGTTTTCGCATTCACCCGCTGGCTTTTATCCAAAACCATTTCTTCATATTTCTTTTCGTAGGTTACGACCTTTCTGGTTTTCTGCACCAGTAACGTATCATAGCCGGTTACGACATCTTTCGTAAACGAATTCCAGGTAGTATCCTGTTCTGTTACCCATTTTACCGTGGTGGTAAAGTTTTTGGTTTCTTCCGCAGCCGGAATACGCTGGATAAGCACTTTTGCCAGTTTTTCTTCGGCATCGCTGTTTTTAAACAGAAATTTAAAAACGGCTTTATGATTTACCGTTATCAGCTGTTTTTTTACTTTTTTGGTATCTATTGTCCTGAATTTGACTACGTCCGGAAATTCCGAAACGGCAACTTCGCCGATCTTTTTGTTATTATCTTCTTCAAAAGTGAACAGCAGCTGGTCCCCTTCTGCAAATCCATACAGCAATTCTTCGGAGGAATCGGGTTTTATTTTTAAGGTTATTTCGGCTACGGTTATCGGTTTCTGAGCCAAAACTAAATTTGCCATCATTACAAACAGCAGGGTAATTTTATTCATTTTTAATCGTTGGTTTATTTTTCAAATTCATAGTCGCGTTCCACTTTGGCAATGCGCACTTTAAAAGTACTATACCAGTCGGTTCTTCCTTTTGCCCTGGCCACGCTGTGTTCCATATTCATTTTCCAGTGCTTTATCGCTTCCAGATCTTTCCAATAGGAAACGGTAATTCCTATTTCCGTTCTGGAGGATTCCACTCCTAAAAATCCCGGCTGTTCCTTTGCCAGAGCCACCATCCGGCTGGCCGTTTCTTCATAACCCTCTTCGAGAGCGGTTCTTTCGGAAGTAAAAATAACGGCATAATACGGCGGTTCGGGTGTTTGGGCTATCATTTTATAATTTTTTAGCTTCTTCCCAGAAAACGTCCATTTCGGCTAAGGTCATGTCTGCCAAAGGCTTGCCCATTTCACCGGCTTTACTTTCCAGGTACTGAAAGCGTTTTATAAATTTCTTATTGGTTCTTTCCAGAGCATCTTCCGGATTTACGTTTAAAAAGCGGGCGTAATTAATCATCGAAAACAGTACGTCACCAAACTCCGATTCGATTTTATCCTGATCGGCTTTCGCAACTTCCACCTGCAGTTCTTCTAATTCTTCCTGTACTTTTTCCCAAACCTGATGCGGTTCTTCCCAGTCAAATCCAACGCCTTTCACTTTATCCTGAATGCGGCTGGCTTTCACTAAGGCCGGCAGGCTTTTGGGCACGCCTTCCAAAACAGATTTTTTGCCTTCTTTGAGTTTTAGTTTTTCCCAGTTTTGTTTTACCTGTTCTTCATTTTCCACAACCACATCGCCGTAAATATGCGGATGGCGCTCTATGAGTTTGTCGGAAATGGAATTGGCAACATCGGCTATATCGAAAGCGCCTTTTTCACTGCCAATTTTGGAATAGAAAACAATGTGCAGCAATACATCACCCAATTCTTTTTTGATTTCGTCCAGATCATTATCCAGAATGGCATCGCCCAGTTCGTAAACTTCTTCAATGGTAAGGTGGCGCAGGCTTTCCATGGTTTGCTTTTTATCCCACGGACATTGCGCTCTTAAGTCTTCCATGATATCGAGTAACCGGCTGAAAGCATCCAGTTGTAATTGACGTGTGTTCATTGCTTTAGAATTTGTGTAAAAATAAGAAATCCCGCCCGAAGGCAGGATTATTTATAAGGTACTTTTCAGAATTTTATTCTTCTGTAGCTGTTTCTTCTGTTGTAGCTTCCACTTCTGCAGGAGCCTCTTTAGAAACCAATCCTTTAGCCTGTAACATATTGTACCAGTTTAACACCTTTTTGATGTCGGAAGCATATACTCTGTCTTCATCAAATTGTGGTAAAACTTCTCTAAAGTATGATTCTAATTTTGCATTATCTTCTTTATGAGAAAGTGCCGGTCCGTTATCTTCTTTTTCAGCAATAGCTCTGAAAACTTCAGCCAGACGAACTTCACCTTCATACGTATAAATTGAAATTTCCGATAATAAACTCACATTACTGCGCAATCCTACCGTGATTCTTTTACCGTCAATTAATGACTCGGCAACAAATCCTGTTCTTGTTTGTAGTTTTAACGCGTATAAACCCGGTTTTCCTGAAATTGCTAATATTCTTTCGATACTCATTTTTATATTATTTTTTTTAGAGGAAGACAAATATCTAATCTTTGATTTGAAAAACAAAAATTATCGCCCTTTTTTGGCAATAAATTTCATTTTATAATCCGGACGAGTTTTTCCTTCCATGATGTTTTGTAATTTCTTAGAGATTAATCGCTTTTTTAACGATGATATTCTGTCGGTAAAAAGAATTCCTTCAATATGATCATATTCATGCTGAATAACTCTGGCAATCAATCCGTCGTAAACGTCTGTATGCTTGTTAAATTCTTCGTCGTAATATTCAATAGTGATTTTTTCTTTGCGGAAAACATCTTCTCTTACATCCGGAATACTCAGACAGCCTTCGTTAAAGCCCCATTCTTCGCCTTCTTCTTTTACAATTTTGGCGTTGATGAATGTTTTTCTGAAGTTTTTCAAAATTTCCTGTTCTTCCTGTGTAAGGTCTTCACTATCACTGAACGGTTCGCAATCTATAATAAACATACGAATAGCCAGCCCTACCTGTGGTGCTGCCAAACCAACGCCATAAGCATTATACATGGTATCGTACATGCTTGCAATGGTTCCTTTCAGATTCGGATAATCTTTTGAAACTTCTTCACATACTTTACGCAAAACGGGATCTCCGTATCCAATAATAGGTAAAATCATTGTTTTTAATTTATAAGGATTCAAAAAGAATTAAACCTCTTTTAAAAGACTTTTAATTCGAGCGCAAAAGTAATGAAAAAATACACATTGCAGGATGTATTCTTTTGTTTTGGCTTTTTTAACCGTTTTTTTGCAAAATCCTTCTTAATTTTACTCCTACTTTTTTTACATTTTCTACCTTTGTTTTTAACACCGTGACGATGCTATATCAAATCAGAAAATTCATAGACAGCACCAATTTCACCAATGCCATAAAAGTAACGCTTGCCGCCGTAATCCCGTTTTTAGCTTTAGCCAATCTGGGGTATTTCAATATCGGTTTTACCGTTGCTTTGGGTGCCATACTCGCTTTCCCCAGTGATATTCACGGTAATTTAAAACACAAAATCAACGGTTTACTCGTCGCTGTTTTATTAGCCGCCGGATGTACTTTGCTCATCAGCGCCTGCAGTTCGCACCCGTGGATATTGTATCCGGTCATGGCTTTTTCGCTCTTTTTCCTTTCGATGTTATCGGCTTACGGCCAGCGTGCCAACCTGGTTTCGTTTTCGGGTTTAATTGCAATAGCTCTGGCTTTCAGCCATGATTACAAAGGCTGGGATCTGATCGTACACAGTACCTGGATTGCTGCCGGAGGGTTGTTTTATATTCTTATTTCCCTGCTTTTCTATTTTATACGGCCCAAACGTTATGTTGAATTACTGACGGTTGATTGTATCCGGCTCACATCAAAATACCTGAAACTGCGAGGGGATTTGTGGAATATTGATGCCAATAAATCCAAGATCATTGAGAAACAGCTGCACCTGCAGGTAGAGATTAATACGATACACGAAAACCTGCGGGAGTTTTTAATTGGCGCGCAAAGCAGTTCCAGTAACTCCAATCACAACCGGAAAATGCTGATTGTTTTTACCACCATGGTGGATATCCTGGAATTAGCGCTTTCGACTTCTTTTGATTACGACAAGCTGCATAAAAAATTTGCTGCCCACCAAAAGGTACTGGCTACTTACCAAAACCTGGCGTATAATCTTGCTGCCAGCCTGAAAAAAATTGCAAAAAGCATAGAAAACGGCTCAAAATACACTTCCCGGCATTCATTACAGGAAGACCTTGAAGCGCTGGAACGCGTCATTGCCAATTATGAAAAAACGCTTGGTAAGGAAAATGCCTATGAAGGTGTTTTAATGCTCACCAACATGCTGCATTATGCCGAAAGACAGATTGAAAAGATCAAGACACTGGAACGGGTTTTCTCCGGTTCCATCAATATTAATCTTCAGGATTATAAAAACCGGAATAAGGACATTGAAAAATTCTTAACGCCGCAAAATTACCGCTGGAATACTTTAGTGGAAAACCTGAGTTTTTCCTCTACTTTTTTCCGCCATGCGCTTCGTATGACCATTACACTGCTGCTGGGCTATATTATCGGCCGTTTTCTTCCGTTCCAGAATGTTTACTGGATATTGTTAACAATAGTGGTTATCATGCGTCCCGGATATGGCCTGACGAAACAGCGGTCTATTGAACGTATTCTGGGAACCGTTATCGGCGGGGTGATTGCTTTCGGCTTTTTATACATAACGAACAATCATACTGCTTTAGGGGTTTTATCGATTATTTCGATGCTGCTGGGCTTCACTTTTTCGAATACAAATTATAAGATTGGCGCCACTTTTGTGACCATGTATGTGATTTTTATTTACGGAATACTAACGCCCAATGTGAACGAAGTGATCCAATACCGTATTTTAGATACTCTGGTAGGCGCGGTACTTTCGTTTACGGCAAGTTACCTGCTATGGCCTTCATGGGAGTTTTTAAATGTGCGTACTTTTCTGGAAAAGGCAATTGCGGCAAACAGGGATTACCTGAAAGAAATTGCCGTTTTTTACAATCAGAAAGGGGAAGTTACCACTTCGTATAAACTGGCCCGAAAGCATGCTTTTATTGAGATCGGGAACCTGATGGCTTCATTCCAGCGTATGATACAGGAGCCCAAATCGAAACAGCGGCAGAAATCCCAGGTTTTTAAGCTGGCGGTACTGAATCACACGTTGCTGTCTTCGCTTGCTTCCATAGGGACTTATGTACAATCCCACAAAACAACCAAAGCTTCCGAAGCCTTTAATATCGTGGTGAATACCGTGGTGCGGAATCTGGATCAGGCGATAGCGATACTGAACAATAAAAAAGATATTGTTTCCTTAACGGAAGATGAAAAGAAACGCCTGGAAATCAGTTTTTCAGAATTAAAAAGCATCCGGGCCAGGGAACTGCACGAAGCCGTTACGGATGATGAGGATTTCCGCCTGCAGCTGGAAGAATCCCAGCTGGTTATCGAGCAGCTGATCTGGCTGACCAATCTGTCGGAAAACATTTTAAAAGCAATTATCACGTTAAAACAGCAATAAAAAAAGCGCACTGAATAGTGCGCTTTTTTTATTGCTAATACTGAAATGCCTACGCATTTACAGTTGTATTGTTTTCCAGTTTCAGGATTTTAGCGGTATGTGCTCTTAAGGTATCGGCTAATTCCGGATTTTCATTCAGCGACAAACCATAAGAAGGAATCATTTCCTTTAATTTATGCTGCCATTCGGCTGTTGCCAGTTGTTCCGGGAAACAACGTCCTATCAGATCCAGCATGATCGACACGGTGGTAGAAGCACCCGGAGAAGCGCCAAGCAATACGGCTAATGAACCATCGGCAGCATTAACCACTTCCGTTCCGAATTCCAACACGCCACGTCCCTGCTTGTCTTTTTTAATTACCTGCACTCGCTGACCGGCATTTTCCAACACCCAGTCTTCTTTTTTAGCATCCGGTAAGTATTCTTTCAAGGCTTTCATCCTGTCTTCAGAAGACTGGAACACCTGATCGATCAGGTATTTGGTCAACGGAATGTTTTTCATTCCGGCAGAAAGCATCGGTTTAATATTATTCAGTTTAATGGACTGTGCCAAATCAAAATACGATCCGTTTTTCAGGAATTTAGTCGAAAATCCGGCATAGGGTCCGAATAACAAGGCTTTCTGCCCGTCAATCATTCGGGTATCGATATGCGGTACCGACATTGGTGGTGCGCCAACAGAGGCTTTTCCGTATACTTTTGCCTGGTGTTTTTCGATTATTTCCGGGTTGATACATTTCAACCATTGTCCGCTAACCGGGAAACCTCCAAATCCGTCACCTTCCGGGATATTGGCTTTTTCAAGCAGCAATAACGATCCTCCTCCGGCTCCGATAAAGATAAATTTCGCTTTTACGCGTTTTTTACCCCCGTTTTCCAGGTCTTTTACTTTTACTTTCCAGGTACCGTCTTCATACTTTTTCAGGTCTTTCACTTCGTGGTGGAAATGCATTTTCACACCTTCCAGTGTTTGCAGATAGCTGAATATGCTTCGGGTTAATGCCCCGAAGTTAACATCGGTTCCGATTTTCATTGAAGTAGCAGCAAGTTTTTTAGCTCCTTTACGCCCTTCCATGATCAGCGGTGCCCATTCTTTAATCTGACTGGCATCTTCCGTATATTCCATTCCTTTGAAAAGGTGGTATTTCTGAAGTTCCTGATAACGGTTTTTAAGGTATTTTACATTTCTTTCTCCCCATACAAAACTCATGTGGGGAACGCTTCTGATAAAACTTTCCGGATTGTTGAGTAATCCTTTTTCTACCAGGTAGGCCCAAAATTGTCTTGAAACTTCAAAAGATTCAACAATCTTAACGGCTTTTTTGGTTTCTACCGAACCGTCTTCCAGTTCCGGTGTGTAGTTTAATTCACAAAACGCTGAGTGTCCTGTTCCTGCATTGTTCCATGCATCCGAGCTTTCGGCAGCAGCGACATCTAAACGTTCAAAAATTTCAATTTTTAAGTTTGGTTGCAGTTCTTTCAGTAGTAGTCCTAATGTTGCGCTCATTATTCCTGCTCCTATTAAAACCACATCAGCCTCAGTTTTGTGTGTCGTAGTAGTCATCGCAATATTTTAAAAGTGCAAATTTAGTTTGTAAAGTTCGAAAAACTATTACTTTTCCTGATCCTTTACAATCCAGATTACATTTTTAGTAAATTATAAAATTTTTCTAAATCATTTTTCGAGATAGATAATCTCTAAGCATAATTGTTGCGGAAATCTCATCAATCAAGCCCTTATTCTGACGCTGTTTCTTTTTAAGTCCGCTGTCAATCATGGTCTGAAAAGCCATTTTTGAAGTAAAACGTTCGTCTACCCTTTCCACCTTCATATCGGGAAAAGCAGCCGTAAATTTAGCGACAAAAGCCTCTATTACGGGCGTACTTTCGGAAGGCTGACCGTTCATTTGTATCGGTTCTCCAATGAGTACTTTGATTACATTTTCTTTCGAAAAATAATCTTTTAAGAAAGGAATCACTTCGGCTGACGGGATGGAGGTTAAGCCTGAGGCAATAATCTGCAGTTCGTCGGTAACTGCAATTCCTGTTCTTTTCTGTCCGTAATCTATCGCTACAATTCTCGGCATTTGTTTTTTATTAAAGGGTTTTCTGTAATTTTCCTATTCGCAAAAGTAAGGGAAAAGTAACTTTTTTATCGCTTTTCTCCCACGATGTTTTAAGGTCTTCCCGAATGAGTGCTATCGGGTTCGTATTGTTTTTATCTTTATAATGCTGTACTGCCGACCAGGTTTCAAGATAGCCAATCAGCGCCTCAAATTCCCAGGTTACGTGATTCTCAAAAGATTTTGTCCTGATCTCGTCATAAGGAAACGGTATTGTGCTGTAATTGTTATCAATATAAGCCCGTTCTTTATCCCAGTAGCCGCCCAGTATGTCTTTATAGAGCCTTTTAATAATGGCATCCGTGTGCGGGTTGGTTTTTAGCAAAGCATATCCCAAAACCGCAAAGATGCCGTCATTTTTCAGCACACGGTAAATCTCCCTGTTAAAGCGGCTGAAATCGAACCAGTGCACTGCCTGGGCCACCGTTATCAGGTCGAATTGTTTGTCCTGAAATGTTGTTTGTTCGGCCGGCTGTATACTATATGCCAGATTGGGAACTTTTGCGGCATTTTTCAGTTGTTTCTCACTAATGTCGATAGCCGCTACCTGTTCAAAATGTTTTGCCAGTTTTTTTGCCAGCTGTCCGTTGCCGGTGGCTATATCAAGCGCCTGTTTTTTATGGGTAGCAAATGAAACAATGTAATCAATAATTTCCTTTGGATATTCCGGTCTGTAAGCAGCATATTCTACTGCCATTTTGGAAAAATTGTCTTTCATCTCTTCTTCTTTAAACATTACCGAATAGTAATGCTTTACAAAGTTACTCCCAACAATGTAAAATTATATCCAAGACCGGTTTAAATATTTCTTAAAGTTTTACGGCTTAATGGGATACATACTTTAAACCGATAATCGATCCGATCAGGGTACAGATAAAGAAGATTCTCCAGAAATCTGCCTGTTCTTTAAAGAAAATAATGCCGACTAAAACGGTTCCTACTGCTCCGATTCCCGTCCAAACGGCATAAGCGGTCCCGATAGGCAGGGTTTGTGTGGCTTTAATAAGCAGCAGCATGCTAACGGTTAAACAGATCACAAATCCGGAATACCACATAATGGCTGCATTTCCGGTTGCTTCTTTGGCTTTTCCCAGACATGAAGCAAATCCTACTTCAAAAAGTCCCGCAATAATGATTAAAATCCAGTTCATTTTTTATTATTTTTAGACTGCAAATTTCGGGTTCCGCAGCATGGCATCCTTTAACAAATGATAAAAAATTCATCTTATTTCGGCACGGATCCGGCTTAAGGTTACCTGAGTTACGCCCAGATAGGAAGCAATGTTCCCCAGAGAAACCCGGTTCAAAAGGGACGGATCGCCTTTTATCAGTTCTTCATAGCGTTCCAACGCCGATTTAAACTGCCGGGAAATGAGCCTTTCTTCGGTTTTAACCAGTTCATATTCCGAAAGCCTCCTGCCCCAGTTGGCAATATCAATATCTTCCTGATAGAGTTCTTTCAGTTCCGTTGCCTTGATATGGTAAAGCCTTGAAGCTTCCAGAAGTTCTATCGTTTCATAGCCCGGTTTGTTAAAGATATAGCTGTTAAACGACAATACGACATCGCCTTCTTTCCCGAACCAGAAGGTAACTTCGGTATCGTTATTATAGCAAAATGCCCGCGCCATTCCTTCTTTTATAAAGTAAATATCGTTTTCCGTTTTGTTGCTTTCAATTAAATAATGTCCTTTGGGATAGTGTACTTCCGAAAGGCGTTCTAAAATTTTATGCAGTGCTTTTTCCGGCAACGGATGAATGGACTGTAGTATTTCTTTTGCTGTCATTTTTGGGGCGGCGTGTTTATAGAACCAAAGCAAGTGTTTCGAAAAACAGTGCTGTTATCTGGCTTTAAATTTCCAGTCGAACTCATCATTGTCATTGATCGTTGCGCCCACCTCAACCCGGATTATTTTTTCAAATTCCGATTGTAAAATCAGCCAGTTGCTTTCATTAAAGACATTATCGACCGAATCGAAGGTTTCCACTTCCCAGCTTTTGATGCCTTTTTCTATAATTTCTTCCTGAACTTCTGCGGTTGGCCTGCCGATAATCCTGCTACCGAACAATTCCAGATCCGGATGCGAACAGATAAGATACCCCATTCGCATATCTTCATCTTCATAGAATGTTACGCGGATTCTTTTATCGTTATACAGATAAATGATGTTGTTTTCATCGTCTTTATACTGTCTGTCCGGTTCTCCGTAAACGGCCATAACGTTTTTTTGTGTCATCCCGAAAATAAGTTCGTCTATTCCTGTTTTCAAATTGATTTTCATACCTGTTTTTGTTTCTATCAAAGATATTTTATTTCCTTTTAAATGGCATTACGAATGCTGCTATTATTAGTATAAAAAAAATCCCTTATTCAAGGGATTTTTTAAATTGTTATGGTGATTGTTTAATATTCGAATTGTCCGTATTCGCTATTAATCGTCAATTTTTTATGTTCGGATTCTTCTACCCTTCCTACAATTCTGGCATCGATGTCGAATGATTTTGAAATGGCAATAATATCTTCGGCAATTGCTGCCGGAACATATACTTCCATACGGTGCCCGCAGTTGAAAACCTGGTACATTTCTTTCCAATCGGTTTTGGACTGCTCCTGAATTAGCTTAAACAGCGGCGGAACCGGAAACAGATTGTCTTTGATTACGTGAAGGTTATCAATAAAATGTAATATTTTGGTCTGTGCTCCTCCGCTACAGTGTACCATACCGTGGATTTCGTTTGCCGTATATTTTTCTAAAATCTTTTTAATGACCGGTGCATACGTACGCGTTGGTGATAAAACCAGTTTTCCGGCATCAATAGGCGCGTCTTTTACAGCATCCGTTAGTTTAACATTACCGGAATATACCAGTTCTTCCGGAACAGAAGCGTCGAAACTTTCCGGATATTTAGCTGCCAGGTATTTATGGAAAACATCATGACGGGCCGAGGTCAGTCCGTTGCTGCCCATGCCACCATTATAGGATTTCTCATATTTTGCCTGACCAAAAGAAGCTAATCCTACGATTACATCGCCTGCTTTGATGTTTGCATTATCGATAACATCCGAGCGTTTCATTCTTGCCGTTACGGTAGAATCCACTATCAGTGTGCGAACCAAATCGCCCACATCGGCTGTTTCCCCGCCTGTAGAATGGATGGTTACGCCAAATGTTTTTAATTCTTCTATTAATTCTTCGGTACCGTTAATGATTGCCGAAATAACCTCACCCGGAATCAGGTTTTTATTTCTGCCAATGGTAGACGACAGCATGATGTTGTCTGTTGCCCCCACGCATAACAGGTCGTCAATATTCATGATCAGGGCATCCTGTGCAATTCCTTTCCAAACGGTAGTATCACCGGTTTCTTTCCAATACAGGTAAGCCAGTGACGATTTGGTACCGGCACCATCGGCATGCATGATAAGGCAGTAATCCTGGTCGTTGGTAAGATAGTCGGGAACAATTTTACAGAAAGCTTTTGGAAAAAGCCCTTTATCAATGTTTTTAATGGCGTTATGCACATCTTCTTTTGCGGCAGAAACGCCTCTCAAACTGTAACGTTTACTAGTATCGGAACTCATGAAATGGTAGTGTGTGTTGTTGTCGGGCAAAGATACTCTAAAATGTGGGAATTTGAAAAAATGAAGATTTGAAAATCGTTTTTTACTTAATTTTCAATAATTTCAATTTCCACTCTTCTGTTTGCCGCTCTTTCTTCTTCGTTTTTTTCCGGCAGCGGATTAATGGGCTGCGTACTGCCAAATCCTTTAAAGGTGGCTCTGGTTTTATCGATACCGTTTGCTTCCAGAAACAGGCGGATGGCTTTGGCGCGTTTGGTCGACAAATCGGCTCTGTCATTAGGCATGCAGCAGATATGTCCCTGGATCTGAATGCGGAGTTTCGGATTGCTTTTCATGATCTCCAGCAATTCAAACATTTTGGGCCGCGAGTCCGGCAGTATGGCAAAGGTATTTTCGTAGAAATTAAGGTTTTCCAGCTTGAGTTTATCGCCCACCAAAGCATGCTTTACTTTTAATGCCAGCGGCGCATCGGCCGGAACGTCTACTCTTTTAATTTCGGTTACCGGTTTGATTCCCAGTATTTCGTTTTCACGGGACAGGTCTTTTGCTTCAATATAATGAATCATCACTTTCCTGTTTTCGGCTTTTATTTTAGACTGTTTGTGGCTTTCTCCGAAGCTTCTGGTCTTAAAATCGTCTCTTGTTCTGACCGTATGCCGGACCGTATTGAAAACATACGTAACTCTTTTCTGGGCTAAGGTGTCGTTATAACTATTCGTACCGTCCTCATCGGTAAATCCGTTGATGGCTACAATTTTGGATGTTTTGTTTTTATGCATCCATTCTTCCAGCCGCAGCAGTTCTTTTTTATTGAGTTCGTGTTTATTACTTTCAAAATACACCGCAACAGATTCCTGTGCGAAAGTTGTTCCGCCAAATAAAGCAACGAAAAGCAGTAATACGAATGGTTTCATGTGTTGTAATTAGTTACAACGAATTAACAACTTTCCCCTGACTTTTAAAAGTCTTCCTTTATTTTTCTTGTGTTACCGGTCACATTAATAAAGGCGTATCCTCCATACAAGAGCGATACGCCTTTAAAAAAAGAAAGAGGTGAATCTTTTATTTCCAATCGGGCATTAGTCCGTTACTAAACAGTGCCGTGCGGGAACCGCTTGTTCCCATCGTATATTTTGTAATGGTTCTCGGAGAAACGCCGTCGTTTGAGGTGCTCACAAAAATCAGTTCTGCTTCATTGGGCGAAAAACGCACATCGAGGTCGTTATACCCGGCAGGTCGCTGAACCGGTACTTCTGTTGTTGTACTGGCCGTAAAATCATACATAAATATTCTGTTGTCCAATTGTCTGTAATCGCTGCTCTGGTATCCGGAAACATCGCGGGTAAACACGAGTTTCGTATTGTTAACCGACAGGTGCAGACCGCCTGCCGCTCCGTTTACTCCGGATAATACATTGGCAATGACATTTCCAGACATATCAATCACATATATTTCTACGCTGTATCCGCTCAGATCATTTACTTTTAGAGCAATCCTGGTGCCGTCATAACTCCAGTCGCATTCCGAGATAAACTTACCGTTAGGTGTCTGAAAGAGCTGTACCAGTCCGCTGCCATCAGCATTAATGCGGTAGAGTTTATCAAAATTGGCGTAGATCAGCTGACTGCCGTTTGCTCGCCAGCAATAGTTATAATAATCGCCATTGAATGCCGCTACCGGTACATTACTGGTCACTTTAAAAACACTGGAACCGTCCGGGCGCATGGTGTAAATATGTCCCTGACCACCGGTTGTCCGGATAAAGGCAATTTTATTCGCCTGGGTATTCTTTCTTGGACGGAAACTGTTTGTCGCATCCGAGGTGATCTGCAGTTCATTCCCGGCATCATCGGCTGTAAAAATAACGTTATTGTCGCCCGTTTTCCTTACAAACAGGTATCTGGCGTTTGGAAACATCAGTGTTCTGAAAGAACTGGTCAGGCTGTTTACATCCGGATTGATTCCGTCGTTTGCCGTTACCTGCCAGTAATATTTTGTACTGTAATTTAAATTGGTAAGCGTAAAGCTGGTGGTTGTGATGTCGTCATAAACCACCACATTATTATTGGTATCGTTTCGCAATGTCACTTTGTACGTTATCGGGTCTTCTTCCGGATCGGTACAGGTCCAGGTCAGATTGACTTCTAACGACTGGTCTGTAGCATTATCCACCGGAGCGGTCAGTACCGGTACCGTTGGCGGTAAATTTTCCACCGTTTGTTTGACAAGTTCAAATACCATTTCAGTTGTTCCGCCCGTATTTACGTGTACGGCTTCAAATTTTGCTATATAACCGTCTTTTCTGGCTTCAAAGGAGTAATCGCCTTCATTGACCTGGGTAACGGTATAATATCCGGATGAGTCTGTAAAAACTGTACTGGTATTCGGGCTGGAAGAGACTCTGGCGTTCGGAATGGGTGTAAAGGTTTCCGATTCTACAACCCGTCCTCTAACGGTTCCCTGTCCTTTTTCTATAAATTCTTCCTGACTGCAGGACCACGCAATGCTGAATACTAAAAGCGCGAATCCTATTCTGGCTATAATTTTCATATTCCTCAGTTTTATTTATCCGGAAAACCAATAGTATAACCTGCAGCATTCGCTTTTTCTTCTACATGTTTTTTTACCGCTTTATTGGGGTATTTCTGTTTCGGGAAGTAAAAGGTTATTCCCGCTCCAAAACGCCAATAATAATCATCTCTTTTTCCCATAATCAGATAATCTACGTTATCCGAGAAGGTGACGTTATTTTCACCATATAGTTTGAGTCCGACGCTGTCCGTCAGCAAATACTCTACGCCAACGCCAAACTGTATTTTCGTATGTACGTTTTTATAGGCACTGTTTATACCCATTCCGCCGCCGCCATAAATATAGGGTGTGAACCGGTCATATGGCAGAATCAGCAGTTCCATATTCAGATCGCCGGTAAGGTAACCCACATCCAGCTTGTCTTTGTTGCCAAACCATGACGGGCTGACTGAAGCACTCATGTTAAAGTTTGGCCAGAAGAAATATTTTAATCCGCCGCGTATCATCGGTTTGAATTCCGGATTGGGATAATCGCCATTCATCAATGTGGTTCCACCACCGATTTCAATTCCGAATTTGGCACGTCTTTCATTCAGATGCCGTCCGTATAGCTGGGAAACTTCCGATTCTCTTTTTTCATAATCGTAATTGTTGATCAGCTCGGTCAGTTTGGCTATCGGTGCTTTGGCTTCCCAGATATTATCGCGGATCCCTTCAATGATCAGGCCTTCAACCGCTTTTTCTATCGCTTCTGTAATGGCCATTTGTATCGGTTCGTTTTTTGTGAATCCCGTTTCTACTTCCAATAGTCGCTTAAAGTCAACATATCGGAACAAACTGGCATCAACCGACTGGGAAAGTATGGTTTTGGAAACATAAACCGTTTTCAGGATTTTACCATTGGAGGTAGACACCAGCCTGAGGTAAATGGTAATTCTGTCCTGTCTGTATTTTGTAGATCCGCCGGCGCCAAAGTAACGGGCACCGAATCCGCCGGTGATAATGTTGGAGTCATAGGAAATAACGCCTCCTTCCAGCAGAACACCTGCATAGAGCAAGGGAGCCAGCTGCATTTCCGGATTATTGGGATCTTTGGTATATTCTTGTCTGGTAGAGCGGATAATGTTTCGCTCATTCATCAGGTTCGCCAGGTTTTCTCTTTCAATCGGAGTAAACCATTTTGAATCTTCCAATGCTTTTATTAAGATTGAGGTCGCTCCCTGAGTAACAGCGGTACTAAAAGTACTTCCTGCTTCTGAAGGTTTATACTGCCCTGTTTGGTCCCTAAATTTATAGACACCCACGACTACTGGTTCTTTTGGTGGCGGTAATGCTTTTAAAGCACTCGTTGATGGTGTAGGTTCCCCTATTGAGGCTTTTTCCACACTCACGGGCTGATTAAAATAGGCACCACAGCCAGACAAAGTCAGCGCCAGCAATAACGAAAGTAATTTTGCTGTTTTCATATTAATTCCCTGGAATGATTACTTGAGTTTCTTCACCTGTTGTTATATCCAGTATGTTTACCACAACTCCTAAATTTGACGGATAGATTTCGACAGAAAGGCTGCCGAAAACAAACGTTCCCTGCTGAAGTCCTCCCGAGCCGGTTCCTGTACCCGTTCCCGTTCCTGTTCCTGTAGTGGTTCCATCGCCGTACTGTTGCTGAAACAGCGATCTGGATATATAGTTTAACAACTGATTGTTTAAATTATCTCTGAATCGTTCTAGTGCTGTTTGCGGCTTGTAGAGATCGTTTTCTTCTTTGAACTTATTCTGTGAATCGGCCGAACTGAGCAGCCACTGATAGTTAAAAGTATCGCCTCCGAAAGCGGGATTGATGGGTTTATACACCAAATCCTGAGCGTTTACACGCATTCCCACAGAGACCATTACGAATAAAAAAACGATTGTCTTCATGATGCAAAAAAATAGAATTAATACTGTGTTATATATTGTTTCTGTTTCTCTATATCCTGCAGGTATTTAATGAGTCTGGCAATGGAATCATCGGCCATGTACATTAAAAAATCTTCATCAGGTCTGGAAACAAATTCATTGATTAAATCATTATCTATAACTACTCTGATTCTGGTTGTTCTCCCAAAACTGAGTTCTTCTTCAATTCGCACTATTTTTCTGGCATTTAATTTTTTTTCCTGATATTTTCCATAGAAAAAATCATAGAAATCTTTTCCGAACTTTGTTTTTGTATCGTCCGATACAATTCCCAAAAGTTCCAATCCATCCGCCGGCTTGTCTGCTTTTACATCTTCTCCCACAACGATTCTGTCTTTTCCGATGATTTTGTCATCTTCATCATAGAGCAGTAATAAAATGATGGTTTCATCATCACTGGAAATATTTACCTGTGTTTTGGATAATATTTTCTTTTCGTTAGGGCCCAATGTAAAGCGGCCGTCCTGTGAATTGTTCGATAAATTCTTGGTTCTTTTACTTTTTTTGATAACAGACAGTTTGTAACGAAGGCTTTTGTGCACTTCGGTCACATTCTCTGCTGTTCCGGTAACAGATAGTATGTTCTCTACGACACTTGTTTCTATTTTTGCTTTCACTTCTTTGTTTATAAATTGTGCTTTGCAAGGAATGGAAAAGGTGAAGATGAACACGGTAACGATTGCAGTGTAATATGGTTTCATGGCTTTATCTGTTAAAAATGAGTACTGAACCTGAATTTCCTCTTTGTATAATTCTCATATCATCTGAAATGGAATTGGTACCGTAGCTCGTGTAATTCAGGTTATTACCATATTGAATCACCTGGTTATTAACCGAATAATACGGATTCATCGAATAATCGTTCACCATATTATTGCTTCCCTGCTGGATAACCGTCTGGTTAATATCCTGAGCACTTTTATACAGTTCCAGATAGTTGTTCGCTCCCAATTGCTGTACGTTTACCATAGCGCTTGCCGCTTTTATGTTTACGTTTGAAAAGTTCCGGGTGCCTATCTGCTGTATGGTAACAATATTGCCGGCAGAAAGTGTCATGGCTTTTTTATCGGCTTGTCCGGCATAATGCTGCTTGACAGCCATTTCCAATTCGTTATCACCGGAGAACTCTTGTGCTTTTAGCCCGAAAGAAACTAAAACAAGTGCCCAAAATCCATATTGCATCACTTTTTTCATAACCGGTATTATAAAGGAAAAAGGAGAGATAGAAAGTGTTTACCTCTCCTCTTTTCTATGGGATTTAATTTGATTGGTTTACTAATGAAACGTTAGCTATACCTGCCTGATTTACGAAGCTCATGTGTCCTAAACCGGATTGGTTGGTCCATGCAAAGTTTAAAGCACCGTCCTGATCAATTAAAGATAGGTTAGCATCTCCCGCTTGTGTAGTTATTGCCATATTATAGAATCCGTCCTGAGTATGAACCGCTACGTTATCTTCACCCAATTGTAATTGGTAAGATTGGTTTCCGGTTCCGGTTTGAAAAGCAACTGCAGTGTTATCAGATCCTACCTGCATTTGTGAAGAGTAGTTGTCTGTTCCTAATTGCACCGCTAAAGCAGCGTTTCCGTCTCCAAGTTGTGTCTGATCGGCAACGTTACCGGTTCCACCCTGAATAATAGCAGCGTCATTTCCAATACCGATTTGCAATACATTGGCATCGTTTAAGGCACCTACCTGTAATACTGAAGCCGAGTTGGCAATTCCGTATTGTTGAATATCAGAACTGTTGGCAATTCCAATTTGGGCAACAGAAGCTTCGTTAAATGCTCCCAGCTGGAAAACAGAAGATTGATTAAGAATACCCCACTGTGCTACAGTAGCTTCGTTGGCAAATCCTATTTGTGCTACGTCAGACATATTAAGGATTCCAAGCTGATCCACATCGGCACTATTGAAAAAGCCCAATTGATCTACATCTGAAATATTTAATAATCCTGCCTGATTTACGTTCGACATATTACCGATACCAACCTGGCCTACGGTACTAAGGTTAAATTGAGCAAAAGCTCCTGCGGTTAATAGCATCGCGGAGATGCATAAAATCACTTTTTTCATAATAAAAATATTTAATTGGTTAAAAATTTCTTTCTTATTATGAGGAAGCAATACTGTAAAATGGGATTTCGGTGACTTCGTCAGACACGGAAATTATTGTTATGGAAGTGTGGAAAAATTGTGGTTATTTTCCATTTCAAAGATAGCCAAATTATCTTTCACGGGTAAACCGGCTGTTATTTTTATTCAACAAAACAGCCAATTTTCTACGAAATGAATAAAATATCAGATAAACAACAGTTATTTTAACAAAATAAGCCTCATTTTACTGAGGCTTATTCATTTTGTATTTTTGTTTTTCTAACCTTATTTGGTGAAAAGTAACTCCCTATATTTGGTTAGGGTCCAGATCTCATTGTCTACTAAAAGTTCCAATTTATCACTGTGGTAACGAATTACATCAAAAAACGGTTTTACTTTTTCACAATATGCATCAGCCTGTGCTTCAATATTGGTCAATTCGTTCGCAATTTTACGCTCTTCCGTCATTTCTTCAACCTTTTCGTTGATACTTGCGATATGGCTGGAAATTTCTTTTATCAGATTGATCTGCTCTTTTCCGATAGTTTCAAATTCTTTTCCGAAAATTTCTTTTAATCCTTTTACGTTCTCAATTAACGTATTCTGGTAACGGATCGCTGTCGGGATAACATGGTTTCTTGCGATATCGCCCAAAACTCTTCCTTCAATCTGGATCTTTTTCACATATTCTTCCAGTTCGATTTCATAACGGGCTTCCATTTCCACATGGTTCATTACCCCCATTTCTTCAAATAGTGCCAAAGCTTGTTTGGAAACTTTTGCTTTTAAGGCTTTCGGAGTTGTTTTGTGGTTGCTTAAACCTCTTTTGCCGGCTTCAATTTCCCAGGCTTCGCTATAACCGTCACCTTCAAAAAGGATTTTCTTGAATTGTTTGATGTACTCTCTCAATACGTTGAAAATAGCATCGTCTTTTTTCATGTCTTTTCCTTCGATCAAAGCATCAACTTCTACTTTAAAGTCTTTTAACTGCTTTGCAACGATGGTATTTAGAATTGTCATGGAGTTCGCGCAGTTCGCAGAAGATCCAACGGCTCTGAATTCGAATTTATTTCCTGTAAAGGCAAAAGGCGATGTTCTGTTTCTGTCAGTATTATCCAGGAATACATCCGGTAATTTACCAACAACGTTCAGTTTCAGGTCTGTTTTTTCTTCCGGTGATAATTTCCCTTTGGAAACGCCTTCCAGTTCTTCCAGTACTTTCGTTAATTGCTGACCGATAAATACAGAGATAATAGCCGGTGGTGCTTCATTAGCTCCCAAACGGTGGTCGTTACTTGCCGAAGCAATAGAAGCTCTCACCAGTTCTTCATTATTGTATACCGCTTTAATTGTATTGATAAAGAAGGTCAGGAATTGCAGGTTGCTCATAGGCGTTTTACTCGGGCTCAATAAATTGATTCCGGTATCTGTTGCCAATGACCAGTTATTGTGTTTACCCGATCCGTTTACACCTTTAAATGGTTTTTCATGGAATAATACTTTAAAATGGTGGCGTTCTGCAACTTTTTGCATAACATCCATCAATAAAGAGTTATGGTCAACGGCTAAATTGGTTTCTTCAAAAATAGGTGCCAGCTCAAACTGGTTAGGTGCTACTTCATTGTGACGTGTTTTCACCGGTATACCTAACAACATACATTCGTTTTCCAAATCCCTCATGTAGTTCAGTACACGTGTTGGGATAGAACCGAAATAGTGGTCTTCCAATTGCTGTCCTTTAGCCGAAGTGTGTCCTAATAAGGTTCTTCCTGTTGCTAAAATATCCGGTCTTGAAGCAGCCAAAGCGCTGTCTACCAGGAAGTATTCCTGCTCCCAACCCAATGTAGGCGTTACTTTCTTTACATTTTTATCAAAATATTTGGCAACATCCGTAGCCGCCTGATCAATTGCATGCAAAGCGCGTAACAAAGGTGTTTTATAATCCAGGGCTTCTCCGGTATAGGAGATAAAAACAGTTGGAATACACAAAGTCGTTCCGAAAATAAATGCCGGAGATGTCGGATCCCAGGCCGTATATCCTCTCGCTTCAAAAGTGTTACGGATTCCGCCGTTCGGAAAGCTGGAGGCATCCGGTTCCTGTTGTACTAACTGGCTTCCGCCGAATTTTTCTACCGGATCACTACCGTCAACAGCTGTTTCAAAAAACGCATCGTGTTTTTCTGCCGTTGTTCCGGTTAAAGGCTGGAACCAGTGGGTATAATGGGTCACTCCTTTAGACAATGCCCACTCTTTCATTCCCATAGCAACATAATCGGCAAAACGTCTTTCGATCTTTGTACCGTGCTGGATTGCATTTTTTACTGCCTGATATGCTTCCGACGTCAAAAACTGACGCATCGCCTTATCGTTGAATACATTACTTCCAAAAATCAAAGATTTTCTGTCCAATTCTTCTACCAATACGGGTTTTCTACCGCTTGCTTCTTTTAGTGCCTGAAAACGAAATGTTGACATAAAGTTGTGTTTTTTTGTTTATACCTATTGTTTTACACTGCAAATGTAAATATTTTTAAAAAACAAAACACAATACCCCCTATTTTTTTAGGGGTGTGACTAAAAAAAATCGTTTTAAAACAAAAATAACGACCCAAAAGAGGGGTAACCCGCAGCCTTATCCCGTTTTACTGATGCCACAGCTGCTGTTTTCCGGAACAAAAACAAGTAATTACACCTGCCCGGGTTTAATTTTAGAATCAAAACTTTGTACCATCCAATAGTTTATAGTAAACAATACTATTGAAACCCGATAAAAAAACAACCCAAATCCCGAAAATCATGGATACCGCAAGAAAGGAAGCACATTTAATAGAACTTTTACTGGTTATAGATACCGAATATATTAAATCGAAATATCCCAATCCGAGTCAAAACCAGCATGAACCCACCGAGGTCAGCGCCGAAAATCATTATATACTGAGTAACCTGCCCCAGCTAATCATCAGCGGACAGGGGACATCCTGCCTGAATCTTAAAGCTGATTTAGCAGACTATATTACTTTCAGAGGTACCAGCCTTTATCTGAACACTGACGACGCCGTCCTTTTTTATAATGCCAGACATCAGTCCGGTGATGCCGTTATGAGAAATTTTTCAGGTTGGATTACCGAAAGACTGGGAGCAGTATCCAGTAATACAAAAACGATTAATGGATTACCGGCAATTGCCACAGCAAATCGTACAATGTCCTTCGATTCCATGATACTCCGAACCGGTGAAGAAAAACTATCCTTTTATTTTGCCCTTTATACCTTGGCAGATAATGCTATGGACCAGAAATTATATGGCTATTTCAGCTGGAGCCCTACAATTATTGCCAGTAAATAATGTAAAAGCACCTGATATAAAAAAAGGGAACCAATTGGTTCCCTTTTTTTATATCAGGTATCGAATTATTTCAATACTTTAATTTTTGATTCATCAATATTATACGCTTTAATTACCGCATTATAATCGGAATAGTCAACCGGCTGAGCATTTTTAGAAAAATACCCCGGAACAATTACAATACGAAACGTTTGATTTTGTGTCCATTGCGGTGCCAGCATATTCAGATCAAGATCGGCCGAACTTAAAAAGATGTTGACATCCGATCTTGTAAAGTCGAAATTATACAATAAATCGCCTTCGCTTAATTGTACCGTTTGCGGCATTAATCTCCAGATTGGGGTTGTCGGATTAACCGTATCCCAAAGCAGGTAAACCAAAACAACATCGGAAGCATATATTTGTGGATTCAGCGGTACGATACTGCCAAAATTATTACCGGCATTAAAAGATCTGGTAACTTCAAAAACTTCACTAATCGTATTTCCGTCAGATGGTCCCTGTGGTCCTTGCGGTCCCTCCGGACCTTCACATCCCTGAAAAGCAAAAGCTGCTACAACCGTTAAAAGTAAAAGTATCTTTTTCATATTTTTTTGATTTAAATGATTCTAACAAATATAAACAATAATCAAGCCAAAAATCTTTAATCCAAATACTATCTTTTTTCTTACGTTTTAATTTTTAGGAATTCTATTGAAAATCTCTTTACTTTTGAAAATGGAATCGGGAAAAACAAAATCATCTGACTGTAATCAAAACACGGCTGTCCGCTTTTGGGCAGCATTAATCATAACCCTCTTTTCTTTTACCACATCTGCCCAGACCGATACCGCGTGTGATACGCTGATCACTACCGGAATTGCAAAAATGTTTGAACAACAATACGGTTCGGCCATAGAGTATTTATCCAAAGCACAGGAAACCGCCAAACGAAAAAACTTATACCGGCAGGAATTTCTGGCCATTAATAACCTCGGGCTTACCTATTATAAAATGCTCGATTATGGCAATGCCATTGCCTATTATTTAAAAGCCTATGAATTGGCGCTAAAAAACAATGCTCCTACAGATGAAATGATCGTCCTGAATAATATTGCGCTACTATATATTAAGGATAAAAATTTCAGTCAGGCAGAAGAATATTTTAAAAAGTCTTATGACATCGCCCTGAAAAACAACATTCAGTCCCGTGTAGGCATTTATGCTTCCAACCTGGCGCAGCTCAATCTGGAACTTAAAAGAACCGATATTGCTACCAAATATGTCAATGAGGCGATTGCCAATCTGGACGAAGATCCCAAAAACAAGCTTAATGCCTTTGTAACCAAAAACAATATCCTGATCGAAACAGGACGCTTTAAAGAGGCTATCCCCGATTGCCTTTCCCTGTTGGAACAGGCTAAAAAAAAGAACTATACAGAAGCCGTTACCGAATTAGAAACCCTGTTGGCAATAGCCTATACCAAAAGTAAAGAATGGCCCAAAGCAGCATTCTATGTAGAAGAAGCATTAAAAAGCTGTACGGATGATGAAATGCGGATTAAGGTGCTGGAACAGCAATCGGTTATTGCTTTTAACATGAACAATATCAGTAAACTGGTTACCGCCAAAGACAGCATCCTGACGCTGACAAACCTCATCAACAAAAACAAGAACAAAGAATTACTCGAATATTCCAAGCTGCGTTTTGAACTATCGGAATCCAAACACGATCTGCGCATCAATAAAGCCCTGGTTGCCAGTTCCCGAAAATTGTATTTTACCATTACTGCGTTTTTAATCCTGCTGGTTTCCATACTGATCTGGGCTTTTTACAAAAGAACGGAAATGGCCAGACAGAAAAGGATCATTGCCGAAAACAACCTGAAAATTATTGACCTGGAACTGGAAAAAGAAAAAAACAACAGCAGTATCTTAAAAAAGGAATTAAAAGAAAAAGAACTGCTTGCCGCATTGGAGCAGGAACGCCAGAAAGAAAAAGAATTTTTACTGCAGCAGGAAATTCAGCAGAAGAACAAACAGATATCCGATAAGATCCTGTTCCAGTCCACACGAAACGAACTGATCGAAGAAATTATCGAATCCATCCCGAACCTTCCGAACATTACCCATAATGAGGCCCTGATACAAACAATCCACAACCTCAAAAGTCATCTGAAAGAAGATTCCAAATGGGAGGAATTTACAGCCAGTTTCGAAAATATCAACAACGATTTTATCAACAGGCTGAAAACAAAACATCCTTCCCTTACGGCAAATGACATTCGTTTTCTGTCGTTTGTATACCTGAATTTAAGCAATAAGGAAATTGCTTCTTTACTGCATATTTCCCCGGAAAGCTGCCGCAAAAGAAAAGAACGCATTACCAAGAAGTTAGCCATAGATCCGGATATATCGCTGTTCAAATTCCTGTCGGCTTTATAGCGATGTCACACAATGTCACGCCAGGTGTCACACCTTGTATCGCTTCATAAATAGGAGATTAGCCTTGCACGCTGTTATTTAGCGGTTCCAAATAAAATCGTTTCGACAAACTGCCCGAACCGGTTTTTTTGAAAATGCTAACCTATATATCAATCTATTATTTATGAGATCAAAACTACTTTTACTTGTTACCTTATTTATTTTCTGGAAAGGGAACAGTCAGAATGCTCCGGCCATCAGCGGTGATTTAATGTTATGTCCGTGGACAAACGGTACCGCTGTTATCAATAACAACGAAGGCTATACTACCTACCAGTGGTATTTTAAATACTGGTTTACTTCCGACAGCTTTGAAGCCATACCCGATGCTACTGCTGCAAGTTTTACTTACGACTGGTACACTTACGACCAGGCTTTGCTGAAAGTGGTGGTTACTAAAAACGGGCAAACGTTTGAATCCAACACGATCCAGGTTGACAGTTATGCCTGGGTAGGCCTGGGAACCATGTACCAGTATGATGAAAACATCATGTCTTTTGATCCTCAAACAGAAAGCCTGTTGCTTTGCAACGGTGCTTCTTTTGACCTGCAGGTAAACAATCCGCCTTATAATGCGAATATTCAATGGTATAAAAACGGCGAACCGATTGTTGGTGCCAATAATCCCGTACTGACCATTTCGGGAGCCGGGGAATTTCACGTTGTTGCCGCACCGGCATTTTGCCCGAACAGCACCAGTTCCACAGCCGGAACACCAACGAGAGTCGCGATGAATCCGGATTGTAATCTGAGCGTGGATAATCCGGCCCTTAATAAAACCGTGACACTATATCCGAATCCGGTAAAAGACAAACTAACCATTGCTTTTGACAACCAGATCATCGAGTCGGTAACAATTTACAGCCTGACCGGTCAGCTGATCTCCAAAACAAAAATAAACACAACCGAAGCGAACCTGGACACTTCCGCTTTGTCTTCCGGTGTTTACATTGTGGAAGTTTCTGCTAACGGAAGCAGCAAAAAAGTAAAACTGATTAAAGAATAAAACAAAAAAGACCTCAATTGAGGTCTTTTTAAATAAGAAGTACACAAAACGGCTCCTTAAATACTAAAAGGATAACCCGAAAAAGGTTATCCTTTAGTGTTTTAATTAGACCATTTAGCACAAACTTGAACGGTATCCCAACCAAGGCACACCATATTGTTGTTCCAGCTCAGACATACTCTTTTCGGTTTCCATGTCAGGCAAATTTCCCCTCTTGTAGTCGCATTTGCCTCCTGGTAAAAAACCTTTCCGTCTTTCTCTTTTTTTACAGCGACAATATTGCCCGCCTCATCCAACAAATTTTCTTTGTCTTCACTTAAATAAAGTGTTTGTTCTTCCATAATGTTTTCTATTTTTTGGTTTGTCCTACTCGTATGGCTTTTCGGTTCCGCCCTGTTTTATTTGAGAAGGTCCACAGTTACCTCTTTTCGAAAACCCGTTGATTTTCTTACTCAAAATTCCGGAAACAGCCACAAAAAAAAATCCCCAACAATGGGGATTTTACACAGTTTCATACTTTTATTTTTAAAAATCATATTTGCGTTCTACCGCAAACCGGATCAGATCGGTTTTGCCCTGAATGCTCATTTTTTTCAGGATATTTTTCCGGTGGGTATCTACAGTACTTTTCCCGATAAACAGCAGGTCGGCTATTTCCTGGGATGTTTTCCCTTCACCGATTAACCGTAAAATTTCTTTTTCACGGGAGCTCAGAATAATATCTTCTTTGGTAACCGTGTCTTTCGACATGATGGCATCGTCAAAAAACAAATTGTTTTTTGCCACTTCCCGGATGGCTTCAACCAGTTTTTTAAGGGATGAATTTTTCATGATATAACCGGAAGCACCGGCTAATTTCATCTGGGTTACCGCTTCCGACTGGTCAAACATGCTGAAAGCAATGACTTTTATATCCGGAAACTCTTTTTTAATGGTTTTCGTCGCACAGATACCGTCACATTTTGGCATCCGGATATCGGTAATTACAATATCCGGCCTTTTGGCTCTTATCAGCGCTATTAAAACCTCGCCATCATTCGCTTCCCCCACAACGGAAATATCCTCTTCATATTCCAGAGAAAGTTTTATCCCGTCAATAAGGGACTGATGGTCTTCTGCTATCACTACCCGTATCATATTATAATGGTATATCAATAATAATTGTCGTTCCTTTCCCAATTACGGAATCAATTGTAAACGTTCCGTTCATCTGTTCTACTTTTTTCTCAATACTTTTCAGTCCGATTCCGGCCGACTTGCCGCTCATTGCCGGCACAAAGCCTTTACCGTTGTCTTCAATCATAATATTGATTCCCTTTTCATCATGCTGATTAAGGTAAATATTCACCTCTGTCGCTTCCGAGTGTTTTATAATATTCGTGCACAATTCCTGAATGATCCGGAACAGGATCACTTCCACCGAATTTTCCAGTCTTTCCGTTAACCCGAACGGAATGACATTCATTTGCAGTTTATTCAGGATACTCATCTTTTCCGCCATTTTTTTAACGGAAAGCAGCAACCCCTCTTTCCCCACCACACCCAGGTTCTTTAAATGGGAAATATTCCGGACTTCCTGATAGGCTTCTTCTATTAAGGCATCCGTTTTATGGTATAACTGATTTTCTTTTTCGGCAGCATGCTGATTCGTTCTGCTGATGTTTTGAAAATTCAGTTTCAGCGTAGCCAGCAAACTTCCTAAATTATCGTGCAGTTCATTGGCAATCCGCTGCCGCTCTTTCTCCTGGCTTTCCAGCATTAAATCAATTCCGGCAAGTTCCTGTTCTTTCAGTACTTTTTCCAGTTTCTGGGTTTCGATCAGTTTCTCCTGAACCGCAATTTTCTTTTTCTTGGATATGTTCTTAAAAATTAAAATACCGGACAGCAAGGTTAGCAGTAACAGCCCGATCGCCGCATAAACAATGATCCTGTTCGTTTGCAGCCGGTCTTTTAAAGCCAGGTTTTCTTTCTCCTTTTCTTTGGTTTTATACCAGATATAATTTTCATTGATCGCTTTTTTCTGTTCCTTTTCATCCAGTTGCTCTTTGAGCTCTTTTTGCTTTAAAACAAACGCCAGGGCATTTTTATAATCCCCTTTGCCTTCATAAGCCTTGGTCATATAACCATACAATGCTTCTTTTGTTTTTGCTTTAAACTCTTTATTTGGTATGGAATCGGCTTTAAAAAAATAAAACAGCGCTTTGTCAAACGCTTTCATTTTGGTGTAGGTTACCCCATAATTAATATAGACATAGGAAATATAATCTGTTAACTGATGTTTCTCGTATATTTTGAGGGCTTCCCGATAGGCATTTAACGCCAGGTCAAATTTCCGGAGACTATCGGTAGCATAGGTAGCGCCCATATTGAGCAGTATTCGCGCCCGGAAGATATCATCTGTTGTTTTTAAATTTTCCCGCTCTGCTTTTTTAAAATATTGTACCGCCACCAGGGGTTGCCGGTCATAAAAAGATTTTCCCGCCTGCATATAGGCGTTGCTCAGATAATCCGGGCTCTTTTTACGTTGGGCATACGCTATATATTCGTGTAAAAAAGTCTGGTAATCCATAGTATTTCCATCAATCGCCAGCAATAACGAAACCAGCTCAATATTGATCTGTGCTTCCTGGTCAAGGCTGTCAATGGCTTTATACTGGTCTTTCGCTGCTATATAGTAACGATAGGCAAGATTATCCTTATTGTTCAGGGCATACAAATTGGCGTTAAGATAGTTGTAGCGGGCTGTTTCGGCAGCTGTGAATTTTGCAGTAAGCAGCTTGTCCGAAATAAAGGATGCCCTGGCTATATCTTTTTCTTTAACATATTTTTCAAACTCTTTTAAGGTAGCCGTTTGTCCAAAGGAAAAGCTTACCACAAAAAGTAGTACCGTTAACAGCCTGTATCGTATGCTTTTTATCCCCGACATGGTATCAACATCCGTTTGCTGTCAGGATTCCGCCATCGCCAACCTTGGGTTCTCTGTTGATCTCTTCCGACAAGGCTTCCATTAAAGCCGGGAAATTGGGCAGGTTTGCCTGAAAATATTCCAGATCTTCCGGATCGCCTTTAAACCGGTCGTCGTGCAGGCACATAAAATGAATCTTATCGTCCTCTTTCAGTTCCGAAAAGGACTTTCCTTCACCGCTAACCGGCTTATATTGCAACAGGTTTACCGTACTGTTTTTAACGCTCTTCAGGTTTCTTGCCGTAGTGGGATACTGTCGTAAATTAACGTTATCCTCGCCATCCATGACCAATATTCCCAGCAACCCAAAATACTTTTCATTGGATATATTGTAAAATTCAGCATAACGGTAAGTACCGGTTTTTAAATTGGGCAGCATCGTTTTTATCGTAGCCCGCTGCTCTTTCCCGGCATCGCTTTTCTGAAAACTTATTGTTCCGCAAGATTGGTACACTTTCATTTTTGATAGATTTAATGTTAAACTACTCAAAATTCAGATATTAAATTATTAAAAAAATCCCTAACAATAGGGATTTTACAATATTAAAAAATGATAAAAAAAGACATCGCTTTTCATTTTTTGCAGATACAGCAACTACAACATCCGGCACAGCTGCTTTAAAATCGAAAACAGCACCTAAGCAACTCGTTTATAATTAGTTAATTTTCTTTTGGGTTCTAAATAAAGGACTTACATTTGGCGTCCAAAATTAATCCACTATGACAAAAATTTACCTCACTGCGTTTTTAATGTCAGTGTTAACCGGCTATGCCCAGATTCCTCCCGGGTATTACAATTCCGCTACCGGAACCGGTTATACCTTAAAAACCCAATTGTACAACATTATCAAAGGGCACAATGCTAAAGGTTATAATCAGCTTTATACCTGTTACCAGACTTCCGATCGCGATTATTTCTATGAAAATGACGGAACTATTCTCGATATTTATTCTGAAGTGCCCAATGGTGCCGATTTCTACAATTATTCTGCGACAAGCACCGGCGACCGTTGCGGCAGCTACAGTGTTGAAGGAAACTGTTTCAACAGGGAACATTTAATGCCTCAAAGTGTTTTCAATGAAAATGCACCGATGGTTTCGGATGCACACCACATTCTTCCTACAGACGGAAAAGTAAACGGTATGCGCAGCAACTATCCTTTCGGAAAAGTTAATTCTCCGACCTGGACATCCAAAAACGGATCCAAATTAGGCAACAATGCTACAGCCGGATATTCCGGTAAGGCCTTTGAGCCAATCGATGAATTTAAAGGGGATGTTGCCCGCTGTCTTTTGTATTTCGTAACCCGTTATGAAAACCAGGTAGCCGGCTGGAATCACGCGATGCTAAACCACACCAGCAATCAGGCAGTAAGCGACTGGTTTAAGGAAATCCTGTTAACCTGGCACAACCAGGATCCGGTGAGTCCGAGAGAAATTGCCCGTAACAATGCCATTTATGCTTTTCAGGGAAACCGGAACCCGTTTATCGATCACCCGGAATATGTGCAAATGATCTGGGGATCGCCATTGGCAACCGATACATTTGAAGCTTTGGCGAATATTTCGGTTTATCCGAATCCGTCAAATGACCACCGTATCAATATCCAGTCGGAAAAAGAACTGGACGAAATTGTAGTGATTGCTATTAATGGCCAAATCATCCAGCAAATTAAGAAACCCGCTCACAACGAGGGAACCTATACTATGGAAAATCTTCCGCAAGGTTTTTATTTAGTAAAAATGTCCTCCGAAAATCAATCGACTACTAAGAAAGTCATCATAAACTAAAGCAATAAAAAAGCCGTTACAATGTAACGGCTTTTTTATTTAATTGTCACCTTTTTGTCCCATCATCATCAGGTAGGCTTTTAAAAACTCATCCAGTTCTCCATCCATAACGGCATCAACATCGCTAGTTTCATAACCACTTCTGACGTCTTTTACCAGTTTATAAGGATGCATCACATAGTTTCGGATTTGTGAGCCCCATTCGATCTTCATTTTATTCGCCTCAATTTCATCCCGCTTCGCCTGGCGTTTTTTCAATTCGATCTCATATAACTGCGACTTTAGCAACTGCATGGCTTTGGTCTTATTATCCAATTGGGAACGCGTTTCCGAATTTTCAATGATAATTCCGGTTGGATGGTGACGCAAACGAACAGCGGTTTCCACCTTGTTCACGTTCTGCCCTCCTGCACCGCTGGAACGCATGGTTTCCCAGGAAATATCAGACGGACTGATCTCGATCTCGATCGTATCATCTGCTAAAGGATATACATAAACAGAAGCAAATGACGTATGTCGTTTCGCATTACTGTCGAAAGGAGAAATCCGAACCAGACGGTGTACGCCGTTCTCTCCTTTTAAATACCCGAAAGAATAATCCCCTTCAAATTCAAGTGTTACCGTTTTAACACCGGCAACCTCACCTTCCTGGAAGTTCAGTTCTTTAATTTTATAACCTTGCCGCTCTCCCCACATCAGGTACATACGCATCAGCATGGCAGCCCAGTCACAGCTTTCGGTACCTCCGGCACCGGCAGTGATTTGAAGTACTGCGCTCATACTATCTCCTTCGTCAGAAAGCATATTACGGAATTCCAGATTTTCAATATGAGTATTCGTTACCTCATAATGGGTATCCAGTTCCGCTTCGGTAGCATCACCTTCTTTAAAAAATTCATAGATTATCTGAAGTTCTTCAGCCAATGCTACGCCTTTTTCATAGTCTTCCACCCATTTTTTCTTCGATCGCAGGTTCTTCACAATAAGTTCCGCCTCCTTTGCGTTATTCCAAAAATCTGGTGAAAAGGTTTTCTCTTCCTCGTTTGTAATCTCTATTAGTTTCTTATCGACGTCAAAGATACCTCCTTAACGCACCAAGACGCTCAATAATATCCTTAATCTGTTCGGTATTTACCATAAATATTGTAGTTTTATACCCGCAAAAATAGACATTCCTTTTTAATTATATGGAAATAAATTTAGTTAGCGATACCGTTACCAAACCTACGCCCGAAATGTTGCAGCAAATGTTTCGCGCAAAAGTGGGCGATGATGTGTATAAGCAAGATCCTACGGTCATCGAATTAGAAGAAACCGTAGCCGATTTATTTGGTATGGAAGCCGCTTTATTTTTCCCTTCGGGAACGATGGCCAACCAAACCGCAATCAAATTGCATACGAATCCAGGTGAGCAGATTATCTGCGATAAATGGTCCCATATATTTCATTATGAAGGCGGCGGTGCTTCTTTTAACAGCGGGGTTTCCTGCTGTCTTGTAGATGGCGACCGCGGTATGATCACTGCCCGTCAGGTAATGGAGAATATTAACGATCCTGAATTTTACCACAGCCCGTTAACCCGTTTGGTCAGCATTGAAAATACTACTAATAAAGGCGGCGGTGCCTGTTATGATATTGAAGAATTAAAAAGAATCAAACAGGTCTGCCAGGACCACAATTTAAACTATCACCTGGATGGTGCCCGTTTGTGGAATGCTTTGGTTGCCAAACGTCAGCACCCGAAACAATACGGCGAATTGTTCGACACCATATCCGTTTGCCTGTCCAAAGGACTGGGCGCTCCGGTAGGTTCCGTACTTTTAGGCAGTCATGAAGCCATTCATAAGGCCTTGCGAATCCGTAAAATTTTCGGAGGCGGTATGCGCCAGGCAGGCTATCTGGCAGCAGCCGGTTTATATGCCCTGCAGCATCATGTGGGAAGACTGGAAGAAGACCACCGCCGGGCAAGACAAATCGGTATTGTGCTAAAAGAATTGCATTGGGTCGATACGGTTGAACCTGTTGAAACCAATATTCTGATCTTTTCTGTAAAACCACAATATGACGAAGCCTCCATCATTGAAAAGCTAAAACAGAAAAACATCTTTATCAGCGCGATGGGAAGAGGAAAACTGCGAATCGTAACCCATCTGGACTATCGGGAAGTAATGCATTCCTATGTTATTGAAACACTTCAAAAAATAATAATATAATATTCTTAGTTCTGTTCAACCTAAAACCTTTAAAGACAACTGTTTTTAAAGGTTTTATCTTTTTTGGTCCAAAAAGTACAGTACGGCAACCTGCAAAAGCCTGCTTCCGGCATTCCAAACTTTGTTAAAATCCATTTTTGTTTATTTTTCCTCAAAAAAGACACCTTAAAAACCCTCATTTATTCATTTTTATCAGCTTTAAATGTTTTTTTGTTAATTATTCACATCTGTTAAGGTTGGAATGGGACGATTTTTATCTTTGTTGTTATTAACAAATTTATATAGCATGCAAATCAATCATTTACTTTCAGTAGCGGAAGAATTTGGCAGTCCTGTTTATGTATACGACGCCGACAAAATTCAATCACAGTACCAACGTTTAACCAATGCTTTTTCCAAGGTGGAAAGCCTGCGCATCAATTATGCAGTCAAGGCATTGTCAAACCTATCTGTTCTTAAGCTACTGAAGAAGATGGGGTCCGGACTTGACACTGTATCCATTCAGGAGGTGCAGTTAGGTCTACTTGCAGGCTTTTCTCCGGAAACGATCATCTATACACCAAACGGTGTTTCGATGGAAGAAATTGAAGAAGTAGCACAATTAGGCGTTCAGATAAATATTGACAATCTATCCATTTTAGAACAATTCGGCGCGAAACATCCAACCACTCCGGTTTGTATCCGTATCAATCCACACGTAATGGCGGGTGGTAATTCGAATATTTCCGTCGGCCATATCGACAGTAAATTCGGTATTTCGATACATCAGATTCCACATTTGCTCCGCATCATCGAGAATACACAGATGCACATTAACGGAATCCACATGCATACCGGTTCGGATATTCTGGATATCGAAGTATTCCTTTATGCCGCCGAAATATTATTTGAAACGGCAAAACACTTTAAAGAACTGGACTTCATCGACTTTGGAAGCGGTTTTAAAGTACCTTATAAAAAAGACGATATCGAAACCAATGTGGAAGAATTGGGTAAAAAACTAACCAAAAGATTCAATGCCTTTTGTAAAGAATACGGCAAAGAGCTGACACTTGCTTTCGAACCGGGTAAATTCCTGGTTAGTGAAGCCGGTTATTTCCTGGCTAAAGTAAATGTGGTCAAACAAACCACATCTACTGTATTTGCAGGAATAGACAGCGGTTTCAACCACCTGATCCGCCCGATGTTCTACGGTTCACAGCACCATATCGAGAACATCACCAACCCGAAAGGAAAAGAGCGTTTCTATTCGGTTGTGGGATATATCTGCGAAACGGATACTTTTGGCAGCAACCGGAAAATTGCCGAAATTAAAGAGGGCGATATCCTGTGTTTCCGCAACGCCGGAGCCTATTGTTTCTCTATGGCATCCAACTATAATTCCCGCGTGCGCCCTGCCGAAGTACTGTGGTATAACGGAAAAGCACACCTCATCAGAGAGCGTGAAACCTTTGAAGATATCATCAGAAATCAGGTAGTACTCGAGTTTGAATACTAAATAAATAAGCAATTAAGAAAAGAGCCGTATTTTATGGCTCTTTTTGCTTAAAATAACACTAACATAAAACGGCTTCCCCAATTGTTTTATACCTTTGTGTCCTTAATTACAGAATTTTACAACATGGACAGAAGGAAATTTTTCAGAAACGGTTCAATTCTAACCTTAGGAACAGCTTTAATGAATCCTTTGGATGCCGTTTCGAACACACTTGATTTCGATACCGTAAGAAAAAATAAAAAAGCCAAAAACATTATCTTCCTTGTTAGCGACGGTATGAGTACCGGAACGTTAAACATGGCCGATCTATACCTTAACAGAAAAACAGGAAACGGTTCAAACTGGTTACAGCTTTACCGTGACAACCGCATTAACCGCGCTTTAATGGATACGGCTTCGGCCAGTTCCATCGTAACCGATTCTTCGGCAGGAAGTTCTTCCTGGGGAGGCGGTTTCAGAGTAAACAACGGTTCCTTAAATGTGGGCCCGAAAGGGGAAGTGCACATGCCGATCTGGCAAAAATTCAAAAAAGCCGGTAAAATGGCCGGTTGTGTAACCACCGTTCCGATCACCCATGCAACGCCGGCCGGTTTTTGCGTAAACAGCAAAAGCAGAAATGCACAGGAAGACATTGCCGAGCAATACCTGGAATTAGGTTTTGACATCATGATGGGCGGCGGAAATAACTATTTCAGCCCGGAAATCAGAAAAGATAAAAAAGACATGTATGCCGCATTTAAAGCAAAAGGTTATCAGGTAGCCCGAACGCGTAAAGAAATGCTGGATACCGACAATAACAAGCCTGTTCTGGGTGTTTTTTATGACGATGCCCTGCCGTATAATATCGACAGAAAAAGCAGTAAAGATTTAACCGAACAGATCCCTACACTGGCAGAAATGGCACAAAAAGCTATTGACCGGATGAAAAATCACAAAAACGGATTCGTATTGCAGGTTGAAGCCGGAAAAGTAGACTGGGCAGCACACGCAAACGATATCGGCGCGTTAATATACGATCAGGTAGGTTTTGACGAAGCGGTAAAAGTAGCCATTGATTTTGCTGAAAAAGACAAAGAAACACTGGTGATCATTACAACCGACCACGGAAATGCCAATCCGGGTGTGATTTATGGCAAATATGCAAATGCCAATTTCGACAGCATCCAGAACTATACCCAGACAAACGAATGGATTTTAAATGCAATCAGTCCGCAGTCGACCGTTAAACAGGTTCATGAAATCATTGAACATGCAAACGGAAAAACCATTACCGATGAAGATGCAAAAACCGTTTTAAGCTATTATGACGGATTACACAAAGAAGACGGTTTGTATAACTATAAAAAATTACCGTATAAAGCGTTTTCCGAAATGCAGCAAAAAACAAACTCTGTGGGATGGATCAGTATGGATCACTCTGCCGATTACGTTGAATTAGCGATGTTCGGACCGGGAAGCGATCTGTTAAAACCTTTCGTTAAGAACACCGACTTACACTACCTGATGCTACAGGCAGCAGAAGTGGAAAATAAATTCTGATCCGGCAACCGGACAGGAACCGCTTAAAATCAGGAAGAAATAGTTCTTCCTGATTTTTTTTATGCCAATCTGAATCCTGCAAAATCTACTGGCAAAGATGCCGGATATTTAATTTCTATTGTAACTTTGTTATACTTTTAATCTACTCCTCCATTGAAAAAAATACTGATTATAGACGATGAAGAAAAACTGCGTTCCTTAATGGCGCGTATTGTTGGTTTGGAAAATTTTGAAGTCTTTCAGGCCGGCGACTGTAAAACAGGTTTAAAAAAACTGGAACAGAACAGTATCGACATTGTACTGTGTGACGTTAAATTACCCGATGGCAACGGCGTTGAACTAACCCGGCAGATCAAGGAAAAATACCCGCACATCGAAGTTATTCTGCTCACTGCCTACGGCAATATTCCCGATGGCGTACAGGCCATTAAAAACGGAGCGTTCGATTATATTGTAAAAGGCGACGACAACAACAAGATCATTCCGTTGCTGCATCGTGCGATAGAAAAGAGCAACCTTACCCGGAGAGTGGCACAACTGGAAGCCCAGCTGGAAACCCGATTTTCCTTTGAAGGAATCATCGGTACCTCCAAAATGCTGCAACAGGCGATCGAACTGGCAAAAAAAGTGGCGGTAACCGATACCACGGTACTATTAACCGGCGAAACCGGAACCGGAAAAGAAGTTTTTGCACAGGCAATCCACCAGTCCAGCAACCGGAAAAACAAAAACTTTGTGGCGATAAACTGTTCTGCTTTCAGCCATGATCTGTTGGAAAGCGAAATGTTCGGTCATATCAGCGGTGCTTTTACCGGTGCGACAAAAGACAAAAAAGGATTGTTTGAAGAAGCGAATAACGGTACCATCTTTTTAGATGAAATTGGCGAAATGCCACTGGACCTGCAGGCGAAATTACTCCGTGTTATCGAAAACGGCGAATTTATTAAAGTAGGCGAAAGCAAGGTCATCAAAGTCGACGTCCGCATTATTGCTGCTACCAACAGAGATCTGTTAAAAGAAATCGAAACCGGTCATTTCCGTCAGGACTTATATTACCGCCTGTCCGTTTTCCAGATACAGTTACCGTCTTTAAAAGAGCGCACTTCCGATATTGCATTGTTAGCCAGCCATTTTTTAGCGATTTTCAGCCTGAAAATGAATAAGAAAATAAAAACACTATCCGACGACTTTATCAGTCTTTTAAAACTGCACAACTGGCCGGGCAACATCCGCGAACTGAAAAACGTACTGGAACGCAGTGTTATCCTGGAAACCGGCGACACACTCACCCGCAGCAGCCTGCCCATAGAAATACAGCAATTACAGGAAGACGGTCAAACCGGAGCACTTCCGATACTTTCTGCTTTTTCGCTGGCTTCCGCCGAAAAAATTCACATACAGAAAGTACTCAACTATACTAACGGAAACAAAACCGAGACGGCACGTTTATTAAATATTGCACTGACTACCCTGTACCGGAAGCTGGACGAATACAAAATATCCTGATTTCTGCTAAAAATACTATCGTTTTGAAAGCCCTGACCCTATCGTTTTGATAGGGTTTTTCTTTTGGCACAACGCCCAGAAAACAATATTCCCAACAAAATCAGCACCTTAGCAGCATTCCTGATTTTTTGGTCTCTGATTTGGCTTATGGTTATCAAATAATTTTAACCATTATGAAAAAATTCAACGACACACTTGTTCAAAAAATGGAGCGCCTGGCAAACATTACAATCAGTAGTCTGCAATTAGGGAAAATAGCCCGAACCAAAAGATGCCTGAATCTGGCTGAAGAACTGTTAAACAAAGGCAATGCCGAAATGAAAAATGCCATTACCAATGTGTATTTGTATTCGGTTTCACATTACATGGAACTCAATCATTACGCTATGGCCAAACTGCTTCCGGTATCCCTTCACAAAGAGTATGTAAAACAAATTAACACTTCCGGAGTATGATAACTGCTGTTTTAACCTTAGCCGGACTGGTGTGCTTTGCACTTTTTTATGCATCGATTTACTATTTTGATAAAATTTAAAGAAATGATACTGCTATTTATTATTGCCCTGGCTGTATTTGCCTACATCTGTTACGTACTGCTGAAACCCGAGAAATTTTAATTCAAGAACACAGAAGGTTTAAGCGGTCATATCTTTTTAAACCTTCTGTGCTGCTTCAAAAAACCAAACAATTTAAAAAATGAATACAGAAATTACAGGAATTGTAATGATGTTTATCCTCACACTGGTGTTAGCCATACCTTTGGGAAGATACATTGCAAAAGTATATTTAGGACAAAAAACATTTTTAGACCCTGTTTTTAATCCCATTGAAAAACTATTTTTCAAAGCAAGCGGAATAGACGCTTCCCGGGAAATGAACTGGAAACAGCATCTGGTAGCGCTTTTAGCCTTAAACACCATTTGGTTTCTTTTGGGAATGCTCATACTGCTCTGCCAGGGTTGGCTGCCGCTCAATCCGGACAACAACCCGAACATGACGCCCGATCTGGCCTTTAATACCGCCATTTCCTTTTTAGTGAACTGTAACCTGCAGCACTATTCCGGGGAAACCGGCGTGAGCTATCTGAGTCAGCTCTTTTTAATGTTCCTGCAATTTGTTTCTGCCGGAATCGGACTTGCTGCCGCGGCAGTACTTTTTAATGCGTTAAAAGAGCGCACAACCGATAAATTAGGAAACTTTTACAACTATTTCATCAAATCCTGTACCCGTATATTATTACCCATATCGGTTATTGTAGCTGTTATCCTGATGTTTAACGGTACACCGATGACTTTTGACGGTAAAGACACGATGACCACCCTGCAGGGCGATACGGTACAGGTTTCCACGGGACCCGCTGCGGCTTTTGTAGCCATCAAACATGTGGGAACCAACGGAGGCGGATTCTTCGGAGCCAATTCGGCACATCCGTTTGAAAATCCGAATTACCTGACCAATACGGTCGAAATGATCGCGCAGATGATTATCCCGTTTGCAATGATATTCGCCCTTGGTTTCTACCTGAACCGCAGAAAACTGTCCTGGATGATTTTTAGCGTTATGACCATCGGATTTTTAGCCTTAACGATACCAACAGTCATTACCGAAATGAACGGAAATCCGGCAATAACCCAAATGGGTATCAACACTGCAAACGGAGCTACCGAAGGAAAAGAAGTACGATTTGGTGCCGCTGCTTCCGGTTACTGGAGCATTGCCACAACGGTTATTTCAACCGGTTCTGTAAACTCCATGCACGACAGTGCTATGCCGTTATCCGGAATGAACGAATTATTAGCCATGATGGTCAACTGCTTCTATGGCGGCTGCGGTGTCGGAATCCTTAACTTTTACATCTTTATTATCCTGGCGGTTTTTATCAGCGGACTGATGGTGGGAAGAACACCGGAATTTCTCGGAAAGAAAATTGAAGCCCGGGAAATGAAAATTGCCATGATCATTGCCTTGTTGCACCCTTTCCTTATTCTGGTTGGCGTTGCCTTATCGACCGCTTTTCCGGAACAGGGAGCCAGTACCTTAAACAATCCCGGCTTCCACGGTTTCAGTGAGATCCTGTATGAGTTTACCTCATCGGCAGCCAATAACGGCAGCGGATTTGAAGGCCTGGGCGATAATAATCCGTGGTGGAACATTACTACCGGTATCGTATTGCTGCTTTCCCGTTTCTTACCAATTATTGGCCCGGTAGCGATTGCCGGAATCTTAGCCGGTAAAAAACACATCCCGGAAAGTGCCGGAACACTAAAAACCGATACGGCTACCTTTGGATTAATGATTTTTGCCGTGATTGCTATTATTGCTGCCTTGTCTTTCTTCCCTTCCCTGACTTTAGGACCGATAGCCGAATATTTTTCAATGAAATAACATTTACAATTGATCTCTCCATTATAAAATAAAGACTGTAATGAAAACCAAAAATAAATCACTGTTTCAAAAAGAGCTGATGCGAGAAGCATTCAAGCAGTCTTTTGTGAAACTCAATCCGGTAACACTCTTCCGAAACCCTATTATGTTCACTGTAGAAATAGGGACTATAATCATGCTGGGTGTTTGCCTGTGGATCGCCACCGGAGAACAGTCGCAAGGAAGTTTTGCCTATAATTTTACGGTATTTCTAATCCTGTTTTTCACCTTGTTATTTGCCAACTTTGCAGAAGCCATAGCAGAAGCACGCGGTAAAGCACAGGCCGACAGTTTAAGAAAAACCCGGGAGGAAACCCCTGCGAAAAAAATAGAGCAGGTTGGCGAACTCTATGTCAATGAAATTACCATTGTTCCTTCATCCAGCCTGAGAAAAGGCGACCTTTTTGTCTGTGAAGCCGGCGATACAATTCCTACCGACGGTGAAATCATTGAAGGACTGGCAACCATTGACGAAAGTGCCATTACCGGGGAAAGTGCGCCGGTAATCCGCGAAGCCGGAGGCGACAAAAGCTCGGTAACCGGAGGGACAAAAGTATTGTCGGACAAAATTAAAGTACAGGTAACCACCGAACCCGGCGAGAGCTTTCTGGACAAAATGATTGCTTTGGTTGAAGGGGCTTCCCGCCAGAAAACACCAAACGAAATCGCCTTAACCATCCTTTTAGCCGGATTTACCTTAGTGTTTATCATTGTTTGTGTGACCCTGAAACCTTTTGCCGATTATGCCAATATTCCCATCACGATAGCCGCTTTTATCTCCTTGTTTATCTGCCTGATTCCAACCACTATCGGCGGGCTGCTTTCCGCCATCGGTATTGCCGGTATGGACAGAGCCTTACGGGCCAATGTGATTACCAAATCGGGGAAAGCAGTAGAAACTGCCGGAGATATTGACGTACTATTGCTGGATAAAACGGGAACGATCACGATCGGTAACCGAAAAGCCACCCATTTCTATCCGGCAAACGGCATAAATGAAAATGATTTTGTGAAAGCCTGTGCCCTTTCTTCCCTTGCCGATGAAACACCCGAAGGAAAATCGATTGTTGAACTGGCCGGAAAAGACACTACCCGTAATTTATCGATACAGGGTGCTACCCTGATCAAATTTACAGCCGAAACCCGAAGCAGCGGTGTTAACCTGCCCAACGGTACCAAAATCCGAAAAGGAGCTTTTGACGCCATCCGCAAGCTAAGTGAAAATGCCGGTTTTGCCTTCCCGGAAGAAACAGCCGGTAAAGTGACCGAAATTTCCAGTAACGGAGGAACGCCGCTGGTAGTATCGGAAAACGAAAAAGTACTGGGTGTAATTGAATTACAGGATATTATCAAACCCGGAATACAGGAACGTTTTGAACGTTTGCGCAAAATGGGTGTTAAAACCGTAATGGTTACCGGTGACAATCCGCTGACAGCGAAATTTATTGCCGAAAAAGCCGGTGTGGACGATTTTATTGCCGAAGCCAAACCGGAAGACAAAATGAATTATATCAAAGCCGAACAGCAGCAGGGTAAACTGGTAGCAATGATGGGTGACGGTACCAATGATGCACCGGCTTTGGCCCAGGCCGATGTTGGTGTCGCCATGAACAGTGGAACACAGGCTGCCAAAGAAGCCGGAAACATGGTCGACCTGGACAACGATCCGACCAAGCTTATTGAAATCGTAGAAATCGGGAAACAATTACTGATGACAAGAGGTACATTAACCACCTTCAGTATTGCCAACGACGTCGCCAAATATTTTGCAATCATACCGGCCTTGTTCATTACCGCCATACCGGCCTTGCAAGGGCTCAACATTATGCAGCTGCACAGCCCGGAAAGTGCCATCCTTTCGGCCGTTATTTTCAATGCTGTTGTAATTCCGTTCTTAATTCCGCTGGCTTTAAAAGGAGTGACCTATAAACCGATAGGCGCTTCTGCCCTGCTGCGAAGAAATCTCTTTATCTACGGATTGGGAGGGATTATTGTCCCGTTCATTGGAATCAAACTGATTGATATTATAGTTGCCTTATTTATGTAAAAAAGCGCTTAAGATGGAACTGTTTTCCGGTTGCATCTTAGGCTGCTTCCAAAATATTAAAATTTAAAAAAATGAAAAATCATCTTATAGCCGGAGCAAAATTAACCGTATTGTGTGCCGTTTTATTTGGCGGTGTGTACACCCTGTTCCTGTTAGGTATTGCCAGACTGGCGCCTAATAACGGGAAAGGATATGTAGTGGAATTCAACGGTAAGAAATACTATCAGAACATCGGACAGTCTTTTACCGATCCGAAATATTTTAACTCCCGCCCTTCTGCCGTGGCTTACAATGCAGCAGGTTCCGGAGGAAGCAACAAAGGCCCAGGCAATCCCGAATATCTGGCTGAAGTTCAAAAACGGATTGACACCTTCCTGATATTGAATCCGGAAGTTAAAAAACAGGATATCCCTGCCGATCTGGTAACGGCAAGCGGTAGTGGTCTGGATCCGGATATCTCTGCACAGGCAGCAAAAGTTCAGGTAAAACGCATTGCTAGAATAAGAAATCTGGAACCTCAGAAACTGGAACAACTCATTGCTGAAAATACAGAAAAACCACTTTTAGGATTTTTCGGTCCTGAAAAAATAAACGTACTCACCCTAAACATCGCCCTTGATAAATTAAAATAAAATGAACACAAAAATATTCGGCTCCGCTTTAGCGGCCTTAGCCTCTTTCGGATTACAGGCACAAAACGACAGTACCAAAACCAAAAAATCACCTTTAACCGTCAGCGGTTATATCGAAACCTACTATGCTTATGATTTTGGAACACCGGAAAACAACACAAGACCCAATTTTATCTATTCCCACAACAGACACAACGAAGTAGCCCTGAATCTGGGTTATCTCAAAGCCAATTATGAAAAAGACAATGTAAGAGCCAACCTCGCCATCATGGCCGGTACCTATAGCAATGCCAATCTGGCTGCGGAACAAGGCGTTTTAAAAAACATTTATGAAGCCAATGCCGGGGTAAAACTGTCTAAAACCAAAAATTTATGGATCGATGCGGGAATCTTTGCATCCCATATCGGATTTGAAAGTGCCGTGGGGAAAGACTGCTGGACACTTACCAGAAGCATACAGGCAGATAATTCTCCCTATTATGAAAGCGGTGCCAAAATATCCTATACAACAGACAACGGCAAATGGTTCATGAGCGGATTGGTTTTAAACGGCTGGCAGCGCATTCAACGCGTTGACGGCAATAAAACCTTAGCCTTTGGCCATCAGCTAACCTACAGGCCGAATGCTAAAATAACCCTGAACAGCAGCTCTTTCATTGGGAACGACAAACCGGATACGATTAAAAAAATGCGCTACTTTCATAACCTTTACGGACAATTCCAGGTTAGTGACAAATGGGGACTGACCGCCGGGCTGGATCTGGGTGCCGAACAAAAAGAAAAAGGAAGCAACAGTTACAACATCTGGTATTCGCCGGTTATCATTGCAAAATATACCGCTACCGACAAAATCAGCCTGGCTGCCCGCGGTGAGTATTATTCCGATAAAAACGGGGTTATTATTGCAACAGAAACACCAAACGGGTTTCAAACCTTCGGATATTCCTTAAATTTGGATTATGCAATTTATCCGAATGTCGTCTGGCGGATTGAAGCAAGAGGACTATCCGGTAAAGATGCTGTTTTCCTTAAAGACAACGAACCTTCAAAGCAAAATTTTGCAGCGGTGACTTCTTTGGCAATCTCATTTTAATAACCATAAATACTACTGTTTTGGAAGACAACAGAGAAGATAATGTACAGCATTTCCTCGATTTGATTCAAAAATCAAGGAAAGGAAAGTTTAAAGTCTACATCGGCATGAGTGCCGGTGTGGGCAAAACGTACCGTATGCTGCAGGAAGCCCATTCCCTTCTTAAAAATGGTATCGATATTAAAATCGGATACATCGAAACCCATAACCGTAAGGAAACCCACGATTTACTCGAGGGTTTGCCTGTTATTCCGCGTCGTAAATTATTCTACAAAGGAAAAGAGCTGGAAGAAATGGATGTACAGGCCATTATTAACTTACGGCCGGAAGTGGTTATTGTAGATGAACTGGCCCATACCAATATTGAAGGCAGCAAAAACGAAAAACGCTGGCAGGATGTTGTCGAAATACTGGAAGCCGGCATTAACGTGATCAGTGCCGTTAATATCCAGCATATTGAAAGCCTTAACGAATCGGTAAAATACATTACCGGCGTTGAGGTAAAAGAACGCATCCCGGACAGTGTACTGGCTCAGGCCGATGAGGTTGTTAATATTGACCTCACTGCCGATGAACTGATTACCCGCCTCAAAGAAGGAAAGATCTATAAAGCGGAGAAAATTGACATGGCTTTAAAGAATTTCTTTAAAGGAGAACACATCCTCCAATTGCGGGAGCTGGCTCTGAAAGAAGTGGCAAGCCAGGTGGAACGCAAAGTTGAAACCGAAGTTATTAAAAGTAAAAATGTACGGCAGGAAAAACTAATGGCCTGCATCAGCAGCAATGAAAAAACCGCAAAACGTGTGATCCGCAAAACCGCCCGGCTTGCGAATTATTACAACAGCAAATGGTTTGTGCTTTACGTACAGCTGCCACAGGAAAGTGCCGATAAAATAGCCCTGGACAAACAGCGCCACCTGATTAACAATTTTAAACTGGCCACAGAACTGGGCGGTGAAGTGATTAAAATAGAACATACCGGAATTGCAAAAGCAATTATTGAACAGGCCGAACTTAAAAAGATTACGACCGTATGCATTGGCAAACCGCGTATGAACTTTCTCAAAATTATTCTCTCGACAAACGTTTTCAAAGAACTATTAAATAAACTATCTTCGAGTGATATTGATCTGATTATTTTAAGTTGATCGGCAAACCATCATCCGGTTATTCAAACAACATGTTAGCACATCAGCAAATGAAAATAAAAACAAAATTAACCTTAGGTGTCGGACTGCTTTTTTTCCTGATCGTTTTGCTTGTCGCATTAGGAGTAAGACAGCTGCACACATTGGCTAATGACACCGAAAATATTTTAGTGGACAACTACAATTCGTTAGACTATTCCCGAAATATGCTTAAAGAGCTGGATAAGTTTGAACTTGAAAAACAGTCCCTGACAAAATTTAACAGCTTCCTGGAATTGCAAAGCAAAAATATCACGGAAATCGGCGAAAAGGAATTAACCGAAAACCTGTTGGAAGATGCCCGTACTTTTCAGAAGCAAACAGATAATAAGGTTGTTATTGCCCAGATTCGCAATGACCTTAACGACATTATGAAACTGAATATGGATTCGATCCAGCGGAAAAGTATTGTCGCTTCCCACACGGCAGACAAAGCCATATTGTGGATTTCAATTACCGGTTCCATGTGCTTTATTATTGCCTTTACCCTACTGATCAATCTTCCGAGCAATATTGCCGACCCGATCAGGGACCTTACCGAAAGCATCCGCCAGATTGCCGGAAAAAACTATTCCCGGAGAGTTCATTTTGAAGGCCACAGCGAATTTGGCGACCTCGCCAAATCGTTCAACACCATGGCCGAAAAGCTACAGGAATACAGCGATAGCAACCTTGCCCGCCTGATGATGGAGAAAAAGCGGATCGAAACGCTGATTAACAACATGCACGATCCGGTTATCGGTCTGGACGACAGCAATAAAATATTGTTTGCCAATGAAGAAGCCTTAAAGATATCCGGATTAAAAGCCGAGGACGTAACCGGAAAACCGGTTCAGGAAGTCGCGCTTTATAACGACCTGATCCGTTCGCTGATCCAGCATCTTGCCAATAACAGTGCTGCCGAAAGCAAACCAGAAACGCTTAAGATCTATGCGGACAATAAAGAAAGCTATTTTGAAAAACAGCTGGTTCCGATTATCATTCTGCCTACCGGCGAAACCGAGAAAAAAGAAATCGGTTCCTTTATTATCCTTCGCAATGTAACGGCACACAAAGAACTGGATTATGCGAAAACCAATTTTATCGCTACCGTTTCCCATGAGTTTAAAACCCCTATTGCTTCGATGAAAATGAGTCTGCAATTACTCGAAAATGAAGGAATAGGTACTCTTAACGACGAACAGAAACACCTGATCTCAGGAATTAAAGACGATACCAGACGCCTGCTGCGCACCACTTCCGAGCTACTGAACATCACTCAGGTAGAAACCGGAAAAACACAGCTGAACATTGAAGCCTGTAATATCAAAAAAATTATAAAAGACGCTGTAGAAACAACCCGCAATCTCGCCGAGCAAAAACACATATTGCTGCAAACGGAAATCCAGGAAAATGTCTCGCAAGTTTTAGCCGACCAGGAAAAGACAACCTGGGTTATTTCGAATTTAATTACCAATGCCATCCGGTATTCCTATGAAAATTCGGCCATACTGCTTACGGCTGCCAACCGGGATAACCTGGTCACGATTACCGTAAAAGACAACGGCCTGGGTATATCCTCCCAATACAAAGACAAAATTTTTGATAAATACTTCCGCATTCCGGGTTCTGAAAAAGAAGGAACCGGACTGGGACTGGCTATCAGCAAAGAATTTATAGAAGCACAATGCGGTACCATTACTGTTGACAGCGAACTGGGTTCCGGAAGTACATTTACGATCACGTTAAAAACAGCTTAGTTTCCCCTTTTTTCAAACGCTTATAAAAGCCTCCGATTTTTGTCAAAATCAGAGGCTTTTTTTGTTGATTTCCGTTTTCCTGCACTTTTTTTAAAGGCGGTCTTTCCGGCATTGCGTTTTTCCCATTTCTCTCTTTAAAAACGTAAAATACTGATTTACAATTACTTAAATTTAAGATCTAACCAAATTATTGCTGTTTTGTCGGGGAAAATTCCCCATAAAATAACCCGAAAAAATCCCCGTGCAAAAAAAGGGAATATCCTCTACCTCAAGCAGTTAAACCAACGCAATTTTACATCAGAAAATTTAACGTAAAAAATCAGAGGCATTATTCTTAAAACAATTCATCAGAATAATAATCTGAAAAATTTATTAATCAACTAAAAAATTGAAATCATGAACAACAGAGTAATTTTTAGAGTAATAATGGTAATCATTATCATTATCGGAGGGATCATCATCATCATTGGAAGAAAACCAATCCCGGAACCTATTTGTATTGTATGCGGCGATAACATCCTGAGCCTTTTAGGTTTTGCAGAAGTCGTTTTAGGCGCCATCGCTCTTAACGTACACAACAAGCTTATCAAAACAGCAAATATTAATGTCCGTTAATATTATTCACTAAAAAAAAATGATGGCGGTATCCGAAAAGCCTGGAACAGAGTAGGAAAATATCAAAATACACATTTATTATGGCACAAGTAACACCACTTGGTTATCCGCACGCCGGAGCAGGATCAGTAGAAATTCTTTTAGAAGACGTAGACGGGGCAGATTATGCCGTGTTGTTCTCACCCGATCCAAACAATATCGAATTACGGGAAAACGGACAGGCAATGCAATTCTATTACTATCCGAAAAATCCAAGATTAGCAAAAGAACCCGGAAAAGACGGAAAATATAAATTTGCGATGCAGGTTTTCAAATCAGAAGGAGATTCTTCAACCGTTATCGGAGCTGAAGGACTTGAAGAAGAAGCAGGCGCTTATACAACACTGACCAGTACTATTGATCTACCGGAAGCCTTACTGAAAAAAGCGATCGACAAATTAAAAACCAGACTGCACACCGAATATCAGAATCAGAGACAATCTAAAATTATGGGGTTATTTTCTTTCCTGAAAGGAGTTGACCGCGACTTTAACGAAACAAATGTACGCCCGATACAATTGGTTGAAAATACTATTGCCATGCACATTGTAGGAGAAAAATCGCCTAACAATCCGTTTGGCGGTGCCAACCCGTGGACCTTCAACATCCAGGGTGAAGGAAACGGCAGTACTTTCGGTTTAGGTGAAAACGCATTTTCCGTATTAATGGGCAGAAACAGTGCTTCCCTTGTTAAAAACGCTTTGGAAAACGGAAATAACAATCTGGTTGTGGAAAACAACATTAAATACAAAGCCTATTTGCCGACAACAACAATCAAAACGACCGTAAACATGAAAAAGGTGCATACCTATTTCTCTTCTAAAGTAAACGTGAGCTGGTCGTTTGTGGACTTAAACTGGGAAAATGAGTATGAGAAACTGGTAACGGACGGTTCCATTATTTCTGAAATCGTAACAGACAATCAGTTTTCAAATGACGAAAGAAAGAAAATTGAAGAAGCACTATTATCAAAACAAAGGGATTTTGCCTTTAAAATGATCGAAAAACAAATCCTTGACGTACCGAACAAACAGTTTACGGCGGTAAAAGATCCGGAAAAACAAGGTGGAATTTTCCGTTTTATCTTTGGTTCGGGAAGTGTGGGCGCTAATTTAAAATCGGCTACAGACATTAAAGAGATCAACTTTAAAGATGAAATCAAATTCTCTGCAATTGAGGTTTTAGACTCTAAAATCAGTGGTAATCTTGATACGCTGACCACAAAATCGGGAGCAGCTGCAAAAGAAGAACTGAAAAAGTACATTACCGAAGTACGTCTGGATGAAGACTTTACCAAAGTTCAGGTGGTTGCCGCTTTAAACGGAGGTTTGATTAAAATGGATAAAGACGGTGAAATCCTGAACGACAGCCCGGTAAGCCAGGTTTCTTTAGAAGTTGGGTATCCGGATTCCAAAGGAAAAATTGTCTGGAAAAGTTCCGGTAGAATGATTGCGCCGGAAGGAACTCCTTATGTAAAAACAACCAGCAGAACCGGAAAAGACATCGACGCTATTTTCCCGGCCACCTGGACCGACAAGTCTAAAGACAAAAACGCTTTTGTTTTCGACTTCGTGCGCAACACTACCGGCGGAAAGATAAAAGTACGTCAAAACATCATGTATGAAAAAGACAAACGAATCAAATTAAAAGATACCGTTAACGAATTTGAGTTTGACGGAACCAAATTGTTCATTCCGCTTCCGGTACAGAACATGATTAACTATAATCTTTCTACAGAACAGTTGTTTGACTGTGACACTCTTGAGGTTACTTTTAAAGTGGATAAAATGCCAACTAAAAAGTTCAAGTTCACGGCCGAAAACTACGAAGAACTGATTCCGTATCGTTCGTGGTATGAGTTTGATTATGAGATCAAGCCGACACAATATAAAGTGAAATACACCTGTAAAGGAAAAATAGGCAGTAAATCGAAAAAAATCACCCTTTCTACCGATTACCAAAATATTGACTACCAGGAAGGTGATATCTTATTTGAACTTCCAACCGGAACAGATGCTCAAAACAAAGACATCGAAAAAATAAGAGCGCCATTCATGGAATAGTCCATCCCCGATAAAACTGAAAGGAGTGTTTTTCATTCCTTTTAGTTTTATTTTTTAATGCTTTTCAACTCAAAAAAACAATATCATGCCGGATAACAATACTTTTAAACTGGACGGAACAAAATTAGTTCCGATTAACCGCTTCAACCTGGAAGCCTCCAAACCGAGCAGTTCTTTTTCGGCTGTGGCGGTAAACAACCTTCAGAAATTCACGGTAATTGAACATCCTGTTGTTCATTCCATCAATATAAACCCCACAACTCCGGTAAACAGGGAACGTTTGCCTCTTGTGGAAAACAACATTTTAATCACGGAAAATTCGCTTTTTCAGGATTATAACGACAATAAGATATTCTTTACTTTTCCCGAGGTGATCATCACGCCTAACGACAATACCGTTTTTTATTATGAAAACATTCTGGACGCTTTCGGGCGGAACAGTGGTCTTTACGGCTATGTAACGCTGCGTTATGCCATCCGGAACAAACCCGAAACCAGTACGCTGCGCAACATCCCTATCCAATTGCGGGAAGTGGTCCTAAACCTGAGAGTCGAGAACAATAAAGAAACGGAAACCGTAAAGATAAACGGCCTTATCAATCCGGAAAAAAGTGAGATCCTCTTTAACCTGAAAGACCAGGCGGTAAAAATTGCATTCCTGAATATGGTCACCAAAATTGAAACACTAAAATCCAGCCTGGACTTATTTTTTGATTTTAAAGGCTATACCAAATTCCGGCGTAAATTTCTATATGCCAAAGGTATCGACGGCACCACCACGCCGCCCATCATCAACCGGGATCCGGATACGGCTGCCAGTGCCCGGATGAGCCTGAAAACCGCTGCCTTACTGGACAGTCCGTTGCTCATTCGTTCCAATTCTGCCAAAAGCCTGATTTCAAAAGAAACGATGCGCGAGATACAGAAAGAGCAGAACATTGTTGCCGAAGAACCGGAACAATATGTAAAAAGTACGTTTTTGCTAAAGGTAAACAAAACCATTAATTACCCTTTAGCCGCAGATGCTTCAATAAGCCTTTACAAAACAATTGACGGCGGTTTTATCGTTAATCCGTTTAATTCCAATTACGACTTTTCCCAATTCAGACAGATCTTTATTCCGGGAGTCAACTACAACAAACTTTCCATTTATAAATCGACGATTCAGCCGAATACGTTCCTGCTGATCTCAAAAATATACTGCCTGTCCAGAGCAATCGACACAAAGAAACCGTGTATTTCAACCATTTTTCATGCCTATGAAGACGGAACCGGATTGACCGAAGATATTTCAAAAATCAGCTTTCAGTTTGCTTTGGGCCCGGATTTATCCGATTATGATCTTACCAAATTAAAAATCGATTTGAAAAACAATAACTTCCTGGATGGAAATCCGGCCGACTACCTGAATGAGATCCAGTTTTTATATCCCAACAATATTGATTCCGACTTTGACATCAGCGGTAATTATTTCCTTCAGAAATCGGATGTGACGACAGACGGGAAATACTTCCTGTTTTCCATTACCACCGAAAACCTCAACGATGCCAGCCTGCTCATCAATGCTTTGAACAATTCCGTTTCCCAGTTTGCCAATATCAATTTCAGGCATAAGGAGATTAAGGATACCAGTATTATCGAACTGAATATTGAAAAAACAAACGGCGAGCTGCTGGATACCGTTTTTGACCGTACTTCCAAAAAGCTGACTACGGAAAACAAGTCGATTTCCAAGTGTAAAATCAATGCGGTACTTTTTATCGACCACAATAATGCGCCTTATTTCAACAACGCTTTCTTTGCCAAATATCCGTTACTGGACAGCGGGCAAACCGTGGAACTGGCACTGAATGCTATTAGCAGCGAAAATGCCATGCTGAACCTGAAAGACGTGTATTTTGATTATGAAAGTATTGAAGACATCAGTACGGAATTCAGCCAGATCGTTTCCAAATCGACAGACTATAACAAATACATACAGTTGCAAATTCAGAAACAAAACACGAAGATCAGTAAAATTCAGATTGAGCTGGTGGTTGACGAAACCCTGAGTAAATTCAATATCGAAAAGCTGAAAGCTGAATTTTCAATTCCCGTCCTTTTTAACTTTATCATAAAAAATACCGTTCCGCAGGGAAGAACAACACTTTCTTACCGAATAAATTATTTCGACAAGAACGACAATATCATTGCTTCCAAAAACAGCATTTTTGATTTCTCGGACACTTCCATTATGACGATACCCAAACACAAATAGCCACACCGTTAAACGATTATTCACGTAACAGTAAACATTATGAAAACACTCAAACTGAATACCCGGGCGCCCGAAGTGGCTACCCTGTGTGAAATGCTTTGTAAGATCGGGTATCTCCTTAAAGTAACGGATACCTTTACCCGGGAAGTTGATGAAGCGGTAAAAGATTTTCAGGCTAAAAACAACCTGGTGATTGACGGTATCGCAGGCATCAAAACCTGGTCCCGGTTATTTGAAAAGAACAGCCAGCTTGTCAACTATAACGACAAGCTGCTTTCGGAACAGGATCTAATCGATTTTGCCAGTGAGTACCAGCTGGAACTGGCTGTTATCAAGGCGGTAAATGAAATTGAAAGCAGCGGTAAAGGCTTTCTTATTGACGGCCGGCCGAAAATACTCTTTGAAGGACATGTTTTCTGGAGAGAGCTCACGCGAAGAAATATCGATCCGCAACAGTATGCGAGTACTGCCAACCAGGATATTCTTTATGAAAAATGGACCCGGAAATTTTACCTTGGCGGACAGCGCGAATACGACCGGCTGCAAAAAGCAATCCGGTTAATTCCGGGAATGAACCTTTCCGATGCCGCAAACGCTTCCTCTTCATGGGGCGTTTTCCAGATCATGGGTTTTAATGCGATAGCACTGGGCTATGAAAGTATCGATAGTTTTGTGGGTAAAATGTATATGGACGAGCGGGAACACCTGGAGGCTTTCGGGCAGTTTTTAAGGAAGAACGATCTGATCAGACCGCTGCAAACCAAAAACTGGGAAACCTTTGCGTACCGCTATAACGGAGAAGGCTATAAAGCCAATAAATATGATGAAAAACTGGCAAGAGCCTATCAAAAATACAGTGCCTGACCATTCATAATGGCGCAACCGTTTCCTCCTTTTACCCGTATTGCATTCGTTTTTTAGATACAGACGATTTTATTCTTCATGGCATATAAAACGAGTCCGATGCGGGTTTTGATTTCCAGTTTCTGAAACAGGTTTTCCCGATAACCGTCAACCGTTTTAGGGCTCAGGCACATTTCATCGGCAATTTCCCGGTAGGTCATTTCGGTACAGGCCAGTTTGATAAATTCGATCTCCCGTTCTTTCAGGCTTGCCTTACTTGCGGCACCCAGTTTATTAATCAGTACACCGGAAACCATTTCGGTATAAAAATACCCCGTTTCGTGTACTTTTAAAAGCGCTTCCCTAAAAACGGCAGGATGGGTATCCTTTAGTAAATACCCGGTAGCGCCGTTGCTGATCATCTTGATAATGGTATCTTCATCGTCATTAACAGACAGTGCCAGCACCCTGAGTTCGGGATAGTTTTCTTTAAGGCGTTTCATCGTTTCAACTCCGTCCATAACCGGCATGTTTACATCCAGTAATACCAGGTCCGGTAATTCTTCCGTAGCGACTAATCCGGTTAAAAAGTCTTTACCGTTGTTGTAATTTCCTGCAACGACAAATTCTTTGAAACTGTTTATCAGGAAGGATAGTGATTGTGAAAACAACAAGTGGTCGTCAACAATTACAATTTTAATTTTGTTCATAGTAAGGGGCGTTTTAATCTTTTAATTCTTTAGTTATAGGGTAATTAATGGTTAATCTTGTTCCCTCATTCTGTTTGGAAATAACAGAAAAGGTTGCGCCAATAAGCTTCGCTCTGGTATTCATATTAGCGAGTCCGGAACCCTTTTCAACTTTCGAATTGTCAAAGCCAATACCCGAATCGGCTATTTCAATAACACAATTGGATCCCTTAAAGTCAATGCACACGGCAATGGTTTTGCTGTGCGAATATTTTAATGCATTTGTCATTGCTTCCTGCAGTATTCTATAGATAATCACTTCATGCTGGGAGTTTATTTTCCGGACGGTACCGGTTACCTCTAACCTGCAGTCAATGATCTTTAACTTTGTAATACGGTTTAAATCTTCGGTAACCGCTTCAATAAAACTGGATTGTAAAACAATATCGCCGTTTATCAGTTTGGCAACCATCCTGATTTCGTCCAGTGATTTACTAACCAGTTTGCGGACTTCATCAATCTCGTTTTTACTATTCCCGTCTGTACTGGCTGCCATTAAATTGAGCTGCATTACGGCAACCGACAGTATCTGTCCGATATTATCGTGTAATTCCCTGCTGATGTTGGTAAGTGTCTGTTCTTTGATTTCGATCCTGGATTTGGCTAGCTCCGAATTAAAGAAGAGTTCGGCTTCCATTTTATCCATTAAAAATTTGGATTTCTTCTTCTGAAAATAAAAGAAAAAAACAAGCAGTGTCCCTAATAACGTAAAAAGAACAATACTGAACGAAATGATTAATAATGGTATCTCTTTTTGCTCCATATAAAACCGAAAATAAAACTGCCGTTCATTAATACGTTTAAAAAGAATACTATCAGACTATACGTCGATTCGTGGATTCCGGATAAGAACCAACGTAAAGAGAGCATAAAGGGTAAATAGGGTACATAAAACAATAGTATCCCCAATACAAACCAGAAAAAAATAGTGTCTTTTAAGGACAATATCAGGTTGGAACTGAATAACTCTACGAGATACAGGCAGCTCAGGACCAGCACCATAACAACACCTATGGCAAAATTATTAAAACAGACCTCTTCTACTATATCCTGGAAAAAGACCGGATTAATGATAACCGACAGGGCAAACAAGGCAAAACAAACGTTTGCGGCAAATTTATTTTTTGGCTGTTGTAAAATAGACTTTAAAAACAAAATATAGTACGGGAAAATAATAAACATATAGATATTGAAAACCATATAGTTTACTTGTCCTGTAACCTGTGTGTAAAAAATCCCTGTTAGTTCTGTAATCGCCGAAAGCCAAATGGACAATACAAAAAGCTTTGCCTTATTATTGGGAAGCTTGTACCAGTAAATGATGCCAAACATACCCGCCAATAAGGCTAAAAACACAGTATATAGTCTTAAATCTGCTAACATTATTATCCCCCGTAATTCAGTTTTGGAGGATTCCCCATCGATCCATAATTTAACGGTTCAATTTCAGTGATATCAATTGGATTTAGCGGTGCCGGTATTGTACCGTCTCTCTGGATCTGCGCTGCTCCCTTTGCTCCTGTTGGCGCTAAAAAAACAGTCGTATAATCCGCATTCTTTGCTTCTTCAGAAGAATATACACCAAGGTAAACCCGGATTCCGTCAACAGTATAGCCTTTCGCTTCTCCTGTTTCTTTTACATAAGTAATATAGCGCTCTAATTCCTCGATGGAAAACCAAAAAGCATTGGCATCTTCCATACCCATTCTTTCCATTAGCATTGCGCTTCTTTTTTCATTGTAATTTTTATTCAGTTCTTTTCCTTTTTCAAAAGAAATCAACTGAGTAGGTTTAACTGTTGCATTCATTTTTTAGATTGATTATTGATTTGTGACAAAATTATAGTGAACACTTGCAGGCTACAAGGGGAAATTCCCCCCTTTTTATATACCACAATTTTTCCCTGTCTATTACGATAAGGATGTTGTTTCACGGATGTCAAAGAAAATGAATATAAAATTAATCATAAAATAATGATTGACTTTATTTACACACCGTTAAAAGTTTTTATAAAACGCGATCTCAGAACTGGTCTACAATGGTTCTGAAAGTAAGATTCACACGGGGACGTGTTATTTTTGTAGTGGTCGGCAGCCGGTGCAGCCAGTTGGTTTGCGTAGCGCCTTTCATGATTAAAAGACTGCCGGCTTCCAGCAGCAGCGAGGTGGTCGCTTTGGTTGTTTTATGTTTGAACGAGAATTTGCGTTCGGCACCAAAACTCATCGAAGCAATAACGGTATTAACGCCCAGTGATTTTTCATCATCACTGTGCCAGGCCATTCCTTCCTGTCCGTCATGGTATAAATTTAAAAGGCAGGAATTAAATTGTGTTCCGGACTGTGTTTCGGCCATTTTTTTTAAGGCTAACAATTCCGGTGTCCATGGCAGTGCCTTTTTGGTCGTATTCGAATAGGTATACAGAAATTCCTTATCGCCATACCAGGCGACCTTTCTTTTGGTCAGGATCAGTTTCCCGAAAATGATAGCTTCATCATTCCGCCAGGCAATGGTTTCCATCAGGCGGTCATAATAATGCTGTGCTTCGCTTCCGTTCATAATTCTTCCGTAGTAATTCACTTCCCCGTCATAAGGCAGTAAATTTTCTATTGCTCCGGTACTGAATAAGTCCATTACTGTAAGTTGTTTAATTTCCAAAATCGGTACTGTGCTTTCATGCAATGTCCGCAGGGGCGAAATCCTGCCGCTACCGCCATGGCTTCCGTGGCAAAAAACACTCTGTTTTCCTTTTTCATCCGCTTTCCGGACGCACAGCGCAAAAGCCCGTAAATCCGTAACTTTTTATTACCTCCAAAAATAATACTTTGTTTCCGTATCCCGCTATGCAATTCGGAATCGGTTAACGAACAATGTGCCATCATATACCTATTAGCTTAAAGCATCGTGAAAAATAATCCCTAAAGTATGCCGCTTCCCGCTTTGTACTTCACTGACACCGTGTTTCATATTCACCCTGTAGTATCCTTTTGTTCCTTTTACCGGCCTGAAATTGGTCGTAAAAAACAGGATATCTCCTTTTTTGGGTTTCAGCACGATTGCCCGTGACTGTGCTCTCGGAATTTGCTCGGTCAGCACGAACTCCCCGCCGGTATAATCCTCATCCGGCTCATTTAAAAACAAGACCATCTGGATCGGGAAATAAACTTCCCCGTACAAATCCTGATGCAGGGTGTTGTAACCGCCTTTTCCATAGGTCAGGATCAGCACCGTGGGTTTTAGCTGGTTCTTTTCGGCACACAAATCCAGTAAATCCTGATGAGCAGCCGGAAATACCGTATCTATATGGAGTGCTTTCATCCATAGATTGGCAATGGATGCCAGTTCCGGGTACACCGCTTCCCGGATATTTTGCAGTAATTCCGGTAACGGATATTTAAAATACTGGTATTCGCCCAATCCGAAACGATACCGTTCCATCACCACCTTTTTCCGGTACCAGCCGGTATTGTCGTAATTTTCAATTAAAAAACGGCACGCTTCATCCGTAAGCACACCCGATACTGCTGCATAGCCTTTTTCGTGCATGGATAGGGTCACTTTTTCCCAATCCATTGCCGCTATTCGTTCCGTTATCCCTTCCATTACGATTCGCTTATAAGGATATCTGCCTGACTGGCTTCCCAGCCGATGATCGCTTTTTTACGGGCACTGCCCCAATGGTACTCTCCTATCACTCCGGTAGCCTGTATCACGCGGTGGCAGGGAATCAAAAATGCCACCGGATTGTTTCCAATAGCCGTACCTACCGCTCTCGAAGCTTTCGGACGGTTAATCGCTCTGGCAATATCACCATAAGTAACCAGTTGCCCCATTGGTACTTTTAGCAGTGTTTCCCATACTTTCAGCTGAAAATCGGTTCCTTTTAGATGCAATTTCAGCTGGTGAGGCGCTGTCCAGTCTTTTCTGAAAAACGTCATGATCCCTTTTTGAAACGAATCGGAAGCCTCGGTATAAACAGCATTGGGAAAAGTATGTTTCATATCCTGTAACGAACTTTCCGGATTATCGGCAAAAGCCACATGGCAGATTCCTTTGGCTGTTGATGCGATCAGCAGCAAACCAAACGGACTTTCTTCAAAACTATAATTGATGTTCAGAAAAGTCCCTCCGTTTTTATAATCACCCGGGGTCATCCCTTCAATATTCACAAACAAATCGTGCAGCCTGCCCGTTCCGGAAAGCCCGGTTTCAAAAGCCGTTTCCGACAAGGTAAACTGATTGTTTTTCAGCATTTTTTTGGCGTGTTCGACCGTTAAATACTGTAGAAATTTTTTCGGACTCACGCCTGCCCATTCCGTAAACATTTTCTGGAAATGAAAAGGACTTAAATGCACATAGGCCGCCACTTCATCCAAAGTGGGCTGTGTCTTAAAATTGCCCTGCAAAAATGTGATGGCCTTTGCAATACGGTCAAAATGAATGTCTTCCTGTGTTTTCATTTTTACAATTCTTTTATGATTACGATACAAAGGTAGCTGGCAGCAAACCGGTATCCGACCCGAAACTTGCGGAGTTTACCCGGTTCTGAAATTTTTCCGAAAGCCGCTTTTTAAGGCCGTTTTTTTTTCGGCTTAAAATACTTTTGAAGTATCTTTGTGTGCTTAAACGACAACACACTACCTATGAAATTAGTTTTTGCATCCGATAACAGCAATAAAATTAAGGAAATTCAGCAATTACTTCCACAAGACATCCAGATTTTAAGCCTTGCTGACATCAACTGCGATGTTGATATACCCGAAACCGCTGCCACCATTGAAGGCAATGCTATTTTAAAAGCAAATTATGTAACGGAACATTACGGTTACAATTGTTTTGCAGACGATAGCGGACTGGAAGTTGACACTTTAAACGGTGCTCCGGGAGTAATCTCTGCCCGTTATGCCGGAGATCACAAAAGCGATGCCGATAATATGGACAAATTACTGGCTGAACTGGATGGCAAAAACAACCGAAATGCCAATTTCAAAACCGTTATTGCCCTGAATATCGATGGGGAACAGCATCTTTTTACCGGAATTATCAACGGTGTGATCATTACGGAAAAAAGAGGTGAAAACGGATTTGGTTACGACCCGGTTTTTATAGCCGAGAATGATACCCGCACTTTCGCCGAATTAACAATGGAAGAAAAGTCCGGCATCAGCCACCGCGGCAAGGCCGTAAAACAATTGGTTGATTTTCTAAATAAATAAACCGGAATTTTTGTATTCACTATAAAATCAGTGTACTAAACCGGAGGAAACGGAAAGCGGTAAATGTTAAAACAACGAAAAATCTTCATAAAGTTTTCATAATTATACGCCAATATTACGGCAATCTGACATCATATTTCGATACAGAAATGAGTGAGCGCCTGACCTCCCGGAATAACTACCTGAAAATCAACAAAAAACAAAAATACAAATATGCAAAACACATTAGCATATATCGTTAATTTACAGTAACTTTGCCCCCAATTTAAAAATAACGAATGAATAAATTTGAACAATTAGGATTGAATGAATCGCTACTGCTGGCGATTAAAGATCTAGGATTTGAAAATCCGTCGGAGGTACAGGAAAAGGCGATTCCCCTATTATTGGAAAAAGACACAGACATTGTAGCATTGGCGCAGACCGGGACTGGTAAGACTGCAGCGTTTGGTTTCCCACTGATTCAAAAAATTGATGCTGATAACAGAAATACTCAGGCATTAATTTTATCGCCAACACGCGAACTTTGTTTACAGATCACCAATGAGATTAAACAATATTCAAAATACGTTAAAGGAATTCACACTGTAGCTGTTTATGGCGGTGCAAGCATCACCGAACAAGCGAAAGATGTAAAAAGAGGAGCACAAATTATTGTGGCAACTCCGGGAAGAATGCAAGACATGATTAACAGAGGTATGGTTAACATTAAGAACATTAATTTCTGTGTTCTTGATGAGGCTGACGAGATGTTAAACATGGGATTTTATGAAGATATTACAGCTATTTTATCCGATACACCGGAAGATAAAAGCACATGGTTGTTTTCTGCAACTATGCCACAAGAAGTAGCTAGAATAGCTCGTGAGTTCATGAGAAAACCTCTTGAAATCACTGTTGGACACAAAAACTCAGGTTCACAAAATGTATCGCACGAATTTTACCTGGTAAATGCTCGTGACCGTTACTCGGCTTTAAAACGTTTAGCCGATGCTAATCCTGATATTTTCTCAGTTGTGTTTTGTAGAACCAAGCGTGACACGCAGGCAGTTGCCGAAAAATTAATCGAAGACGGTTATAATGCAGCAGCTTTACATGGTGATTTATCACAGGCACAACGTGACAGCGTTATGAAATCCTTCCGCGGAAGACAAATTCAGATGCTTGTAGCTACAGACGTAGCGGCTCGTGGAATTGACGTTGACGACATTACACACGTTATCAACTATCAGTTACCGGATGAAATTGAAACCTATACACACCGTTCCGGTAGAACTGGTCGTGCCGGGAAATCAGGGACATCACTTGTAATTATTACAAAAAGTGAATTACGTAAAATATCGCAGATCGAGCGTATTATTAAAACGAAATTTGAAGAGAAACCAATTCCTTCCGGAATTGAAATTTGCGAAATCCAGTTATTCCACCTGGCTAATAAAATTAAAGATGTAGAAGTTGATCACGAAATCGACGCTTATCTTCCAGCCATTTATGAAGTAATGAAGGATTTATCAAAAGAGGAATTGATTAAGAAAATGGTTTCAGTAGAATTTAACCGTTTTATTAATTATTATAAAAAATCAAGAGATCTTACCGCTCAAAACGCGGGAGAGCGTCGTGACGAAGGTGGTTCTATTCCATCTGACGGAGCTGTTCGTTTCTTCATCAACATCGGATCAAGAGATAATTTTGACTGGATGACCCTGAAAGACTTCTTACGTGATACTTTAGAATTAGGTCGTGACGATTTATTCAAAGTGGATGTTAAAGAAGGATTCTCTTTCTTCAACACTGATGCTGAACATGCCGAAAAAGTAATGGACGTATTAAACAACATCCATTTAGAAGGTAGAAAAATCAATGTTGAGATTTCTAAAAATGATGGTGGCAGCAATACCCGAAGAAGAGATCACAATGGCCGAAGCGGTGGCGGAGACAGAAGCCGTTCAAGAGGCGGTGACCGTGACAGAGGTGGTGATCGCGACAGAGGCGGCGACAGAAGAGACAGAGGTTTCGGAGGCGGACGCTCAGAAAGAAGAGATGACTTTTCCGATAGACCGGCAAGAAACGAAAGAAGAACATCGTCAGACCGTTCTCCACGTCGTTCTGAAGGCTCATCGAACAACTCAACAGGAAGACGCCCAAGAAGAAGCTAATTCTTTTGTTAATTTTCTTGTAATATAATGTAGAAACTGCAAAATATCCCTTACTTTTAGACCAATCTAATGACCCGTATGAGATTTTTTGCAGTTTTTTTATTTTCACTACTTTCACTGGTAGTACAAGCACAGGAAACACCAACAACTGTTTCCGGAATTGTCGTGAATGCTACGACTTTACTTCCTAAAAGCAACGTAAATGTTGTGAATATCAATACCGTTAAAGGAACTACATCTAACGGTCATGGTGAATTTACCATCGAAGCAAAAGCTAACGATACCCTTCACTTTTCGTTCCTGGGTTTTGAATCCATTAAGGTCCGGGTAACCAACGACTGGCTTAAAAATAAAAACACAAAAATCAGACTTACCGAAAAAGCGTATGCTCTGGAAGAAGTTATCATCAACAAATACATCTTAACCGGATATCTGGAAGTCGACACCAAAATACTTCCGCTCAACGAGAATTTCCGTTACCCTATTTCCGGTCTTCCGTACGGATATGAAGCCGGAGATCACTCTCCAAACAAAATCAGCCGCGTTTTAGGCTCCCTGTTCAATCCTGCCGATTTACTGTACAATTTCTTCGGAAAGAAACCGAAAGAAATGAACAAGCTTAAGGAAATGAAAAAGGATGATGTGATCAAAAACCTGCTGGCATCGAAGTTTGACAAAGAAACGCTAGCCGCACTTTTAGGTATTGATGTTAAAGAAATAGGTGAAATTTTACAGCGTTGCAACTATTCCGAAACGTTTATACAAACCGCAAATGACCTCCAGATCATGGAAGCCATCAGCAGTTGTTATGAAGACTACAAGATCCTGAAAAGAAAATAAAACACGCTTTACCGCAATATGGAGCAAAAAATCACTAAAGCATTTAACTATTGGAAATGGCTTTGGCTGGTTGTTTTTTGTGGGTTCTTTTACCTGATGCTGGACATCACTCTCCGGTATATTCCTTACCGGTCTGACAGCGCCTTTTTACAGATCAAACAACACGAAGTAACAAGTGTTTCCGGCTACCTGCCGTTGTTTTACCTGCATGTTTACAGCGCTATTTTTGTATTAATAGCTGGTTTTACACAATTTAACGATACCCTTTTAAAGCGCTACCCGAAAGTCCACCGGCTCTTTGGAAAAATATACGTGTATACCGTTTTATTTTGTGCCGCTCCTTCCGGATTGTTTATAGGCTATCATGCCAATGGCGGATTTTCAGCCAAAGTATCCTTTATCCTTTTAGGCACACTATGGTTTAGCTTCACCCTGCTGGGCATTTTACAGATCTATAAAAAGAATCGCATTGCCCATCAGAATTTTATGCTCAGAAGTTTTGCTTTAGCATTTTCTGCCATAACTTTACGACTATGGAAAGTGATTCTGGTTTTTCTTTTCCAGCCCAATCCTATGGAAGTGTATCAGGTAATTGCCTGGCTGGGATGGATTCCTAACATATTGCTCATCGAATGGTATATTCAATCTAAAAAACGTAAAACATGAAGAAATTTATTTTTTTAGCACTTACAATAATCATAACCGCCTGTAATTCCAAAGAAAAGAAAGTTGAGAATTCCATAGAAAAGACCGCTTCAAACGAAGTCGTAAAAGAAACCAACACGGAACTGTACGGCTCGTGGGTGGGCGATTTTATTCCAGAAGAACAAAACAACCCGGAAGAATTTTCACCGACCAACAAGATTAACATTATCCTTAAAAAAATCACACCGGATCAGGTTATCGGACAAAGTGTGGTTGCCGGAAACAACCGTCCGCTGATCGGAACCCTGACCCAAAACGGCAATACGTTTTCTTTCAGCCTTGAAGAACCGGGAGACCACAAATATGACGGCTCCTTTGCATTTACCATTGCAAACGATACACTCACCGGAACCTGGACGGCAAACGACAAAAAACTGAATGTTACCAAAAGAAGTTTTAAACTGACCAAAAAGCAATTTGTATACGACCCGAAATTAATGCTGCCGGACGAAGAGGAATACATTGATTGGTACAATCCGAAAACGATTCAGGTAACCGATGAAGAAGAAACCTATCCGGAAGATTATTACCGGCAGGCATCCGAAAACATCACCATTCTTAACGCTTCAACACAAAAGCTAAGCGATAACGATTTGAAAAACCTGAAAAAGCTGGATCTGGAAATCATCCGCAATACCATTTATGCGCGTCACGGTTATACTTTTAAGAAAAAAAGCATCCGCCAGTTTTTTGATCCGGTGGAATGGTATATTCCGGTATCCGAGAATGTCGACAACGAACTGACGGCACTGGAAAAAGAAAATATCGTTTCGTTAAAACGCTTTGAAAAATATGCCGAAGACAATTACGATACTTTTGGCAGATAGTAAAAAAGGAGGAATTAATGTCCTCCTTTTTTATTGTTTCTCCAGGTATTTCCGGGTAATAAAATCAATATCCTTGATGGATTTCCGGGCCCAGTCGATTCTCTTTTCCAAAACTTCGACTTCCGTCAGCTTCCAGTCAATATCCGATTTCCGCAATCGCGTAGATATATTCTGAAGGATAATCGCCGCCGAAACGGAGATGTTCAGGCTTTCCGTAAAACCAACCATTGGAATTTTAAGATAGCCATCTGCCTGCTGCATAACTTCTTCCGATAATCCAAGCCGTTCCGTTCCAAAAAAAATAGCCGACGGTTTTGTAATATCAAAATCTTCCAGCAAACAATCATCATCGTGAGGTGTCGTGGCAATAATCTGATAACCGCGTGCTTTCAGGTTGTCAATACAATCCTGATTCGAATTAAAACGGTGAATATCCACCCACTTTTCGGCGCCCATCGCAATTTCCTTGTCAATTTTCTTTCCAAAACGCTGTTCTACCACGTTTAATTCCTGAATACCAAACACTTCACAACTTCTCATTACAGCACTCGTATTGTGCAGCTGGAACAGGTCTTCTACAGCCACAGTAAAATGCTTGGTTCTGTTTTCCAAAACTTTAACAAAGCCATCCTTACGGTTTTCTGTCATGAAATTTTCGAGGTAGGCCAGATATGCTGTATCTAAAAAAAGAGATTCCATTAAAAAAGGGTGTGATTATAAATTTTGTTTATTAACTTAGTCGGAGTTAATTTGCTCCTATGACTCAAGAAGAATTATTGCCACAAATCTACAAAAAAGACGACAAAGCGTTCACTCTTTTGTATGATATGTATGCCAAAAGTCTCTACGGCATCATTTATAATCTGATAAAAGACCGGGAAGAGGCAGAAGATGTCCTTCAGGAAACCTTTGTGAAGATCTGGAAAAATATGGACAGCTATAATGAAAGTAAAGGGCGTTTTTTCACCTGGATTCTCAACATAGCCCGTAATACCGCTATCGACAAATTACGTTCTAAAAACTTTAACAATAATCAGAAAAACTTATCTTCTGACAATTTCGTACATATACTCGATGACAGTTCGAAAACAAATAACAAAATTGATACTATTGGAATTCAGGAGTTTGTCAAAAAACTAAAGCCAAAATGCATCCAGCTGATTGATTTGCTGTTTTTTAAAGGCTACACCCAGCAGGAAGCATCCGAAGAACTGGAAATACCTTTGGGTACGGTTAAAACGCAGAACAGAAATTGTATTAATGAATTAAGAAACTTACTTGGAGTATAATGAACACGAGAGAATATATAGCGTCTGGAACCCTTGAATTGTACGTTTTCGGAAAATTATCCGAAGAAGAAAACCGTAATGTTCAGGAAATGGCAAATGAATTTCCGGAAGTAAAACAGGAAATTGAAAGTATCGAACAAGCCGTAATCAATTTATCGTATAGTGTTGCCCCTAATTTGTCGTTGGACAACTTCAACACCATCAGGGAACAGCTTTTAGAAAGAGAAGCCGCTGTTGTGACCCTGAAACCAAAATCGGCCTGGACACAATATCTGGGCTGGGCCGCTTCCATCGTATTACTGTTAGGAGCCGGATTTTTATACTTTGAAATGAATCAAAGGGATATTTTACTGAAAGACAGCAAAAAGGAGAATCAGTCGTTACAGAAATCAGTCGTTACCCTGGAAGAAAAGAATAAAGCCACCGAAACCGTTTTAAACCTTATCCGGGACGATAAAAACACCGTAGTGGCACTTGCCGGTCAAACAGCAGCACCGGAAGCCAAAGCAAAAGTGTACTGGAACAAAGAAAATCAGGCCGTATATGTAGATGCTGCCGGTTTACCGGAACCGCCTAAAGGAATGGTTTACCAGGTTTGGGCATTAAAACTGAATCCTTTAACGCCAACCAGCATCGGATTATTAGAGCAAACCGGAATTGTAGGGAACTCAAAAATATACAAAGTTGACAATGCAGCCGAGGCCGAAGCTTTTGGTATCACGTTAGAACCAGCCGGCGGTAGTGCTTCGCCAACATTAGAACAATTGTACACCTTAGGAAAAGTATAAATGAAAAAGAAACTGGTGGTTCTTTCCGGTGCCGGAATCAGCGCAGAAAGCGGAATTAAAACTTTTCGCGATGCCGACGGTCTATGGGAAGGACACGACATCATGGAAGTGGCGTCCCCTATTGGCTGGGCAAAAAACAAAACACTTGTTTTAGATTTCTACAACAAACGCAGGGCACAGCTTTTAGCGGTGCAGCCCAATACAGCCCACCAGATTCTTGCCGCATTAGAACAGGAATTTGAGGTACACATTATTACTCAAAACGTAGACGACCTTCACGAACGTGCCGGCAGTACAAACGTATTGCATCTTCATGGCGAACTGTTCAAAGTGAGCAGTACCCGGAATCCCGATTACATCCTGGACTGGAAAACCGATCTGAATATCGGTGATACCGATCCGGAAGGCAATCAGCTGCGACCGCATATCGTGTGGTTCGGAGAAGAAGTACCGGCCATCGAAACCGCCGTTCCAATCGTTGAACAGGCCGATTACTTACTGGTTATCGGGACTTCATTACAGGTTTATCCAGCCGCAGGGCTGATGCATTACACCCGGAATACCACTCCCGTTTATTATATCGACCCGAAACCGGCTTCGATCGGCAGCCTCAGCAATCCGCTGAAAGTAATTCCGCTATCCGGTTCCGAAGGGATGAAAGTGCTTCAGGACGAGCTTTTAAGTGCACTCAAAAAGATTTAAAAATGTTTTTCCAGAAGTTTTTGTAAAAGCTTATCTTTGCGGTTATTAGAAAATAACACAACAACAAATGCATTTAACCGAACTTAGTGCTATATCGCCAATAGATGGACGTTATAGAAACAAAACCGTTTCCTTATCTCATTATTTTTCTGAAGAAGCTTTAATCAAATACCGCGTATTGGTAGAAGTGGAATATTTTATTGCACTTTGTGAGTTGCCTTTACCGCAGCTGGCTAACGTGGATAAAAACCTGTTTGGCGACCTGCGTAAAATCTATGAGGATTTTTCTACTGAAGAGGCACTTTGGATTAAAGAAACCGAAAAAACCACCAATCACGATGTAAAAGCTGTAGAATACTTTATAAAAGCGGCTTTTGACAAACTGGGATTGCAGCAATACAAAGAATTCATCCATTTCGGACTGACTTCACAGGATATCAACAACACCGCTATTCCTTTATCGACTAAAGAAGCGTTCGAAAAGGTATATGTACCGTCACTGATTAGTGTTGTTTCCCGATTAAAAGAATTAAGCATCGAGTGGAAAGACGTTCCAATGCTGGCACGTACACACGGACAACCGGCTTCTCCAACCCGTTTGGGCAAAGAAATCGGTGTTTTTGTAGAGCGTCTGGAAGAGCAGATGCGTTTGTTGTTCAACGTTCCTTTTGCGGCTAAATTTGGAGGCGCAACCGGAAACTATAATGCACATGTTGTGGCTTACCCGGCTATCGACTGGCGAAAATTCGGGAATAATTTTGTAGAAGAAGCTTTGGGATTACACCATTCCTTCCCTACTACCCAGATTGAGCATTACGACCACTTTGCTGCATTTTTTGACGCTTTAAAACGTATCAATACGATCCTTATTGATCTGGACAGAGATATCTGGACTTATGTTTCAATGGATTATTTCAAACAAAAAATCAAAGCCGGAGAAATTGGTTCTTCTGCTATGCCACATAAAGTAAACCCGATTGATTTTGAAAACTCGGAAGGAAATTTAGGAATTGCCAATGCTATTTTCGAGCACCTTTCTGCAAAACTTCCGTTATCAAGATTACAGCGTGATTTAACCGACAGTACCGTTTTGAGAAATGTTGGTGTACCGATCGGACATACCATCATCGGATTTGAAGCGACCTTAAAAGGATTAAACAAATTGCTTTTAAATGCAGATAAATTCGAAGAAGATTTAGAGAAAAACTGGGCTGTTGTTGCCGAAGCAATACAGACAATCTTAAGACGTGAAGCCTACCCGAATCCTTATGAAGCTTTAAAAGATTTAACGCGAACCAATACCGTAATCAACAAAGAAGCGATTCATAATTTCATCGGTACGCTGAATGTTTCTGATACTATTAAAGCAGAGCTTTTAAAAATCACACCAAGCAATTACCTGGGAATTTAATCCCGGATCCGGTAACTTTTAAAAAGTACTCCAAAATCCCGTCAGCGGAAAATAATTTTCCACTGACGGGATTTCTTGCTTTTATATTATAAATTTATCTTAAAATGACAGTATATTAACCCCGGTTACTTTCATAAATACGCATTATTTTATAACTTACACAAATCGTAAAATCCCTATAAAAAAGCCTATGCTAACAGCCGAAACAGTAACTAATGCCTCACACCATTTATATCCTTTAATCAGTGATTTGGGATTAATCTTAATGACAGCCGGAGTATCGGTTTTATTATTTAAAAAGATCAGACAGCCCCTTGTTTTAGGATATTTAGTTGCAGGTTTTTTAGCCGGAAATAACTTTGACTTCTTCCCTTCCATAACCGACATCAAAAGCGTTGAAGTCTGGGCAGAAATCGGGGTAATCTTCCTGCTGTTCAGTCTTGGTCTTGAATTTAGCTTTAAAAAACTGATGAAAGTGGGCGGCACCGCCTCGATAACCGCCATAGTTCAGATCATCTCGATGATTTTTGTGGGTTACCTGTCCGGACAATGGATGGGCTGGTCCCAAATGGACAGTATCTTTTTGGGAGCCATATTATCCATGTCATCCACCACCATTATCCTCAGGGCTTTTGACGAACTGAATGTCAAAGGAAAAAAATATGCCGGAATTGTATTTGGCGCTTTAATTGTAGAAGACATCGTTGCCATCTTACTGATGGTTCTATTATCGACCATTGCGGTAAGCCAGCAATTTTCCGGAGGAGAGTTGTTTGAGTCCGTTTTAAAGCTCTTATTCTTCTTAATCTTATGGTTTGTAGGCGGAATCTTCTTCATTCCTACTTTATTAAAAAAAGCAAAGAATTTACTAAACGAAGAAACCCTGTTAATCATCTCGTTAGCTTTGTGTTTAATGATGGTTATTTTAGCAACAAATGCCGGATTTTCTCCTGCTTTGGGTGCTTTTATCATGGGTTCCATCATTGCCGAAACCACTCAGGCCGAAAGAATCGAACACCTGATCAAACCGGTAAAAGACCTGTTTGGTGCCGTGTTCTTCGTATCGGTAGGAATGTTAATCAATCCGGATACACTTGTGGAATATGCCTTACCGGTATTCCTGATAACCTTAATTACAATCTTTGGAAAAACCATCAGTACCGCTGCCGGAGCCTTAATTTCCGGGCAACCGTTAAAACAATCGGTACAGGCCGGTATGAGCTTGGCGCAAATCGGGGAGTTCTCCTTTATTATTGCTACTTTGGGTATGACCTTAAAAGTAACCAGCGATTTCCTTTATCCTATAGTGGTAGCGGTTTCTGCCGTAACCACATTTACCACACCGTTCATGATTAAAATGTCGCTTCCCGTTTATGAAAAACTGGAAAAGATACTGCCTCAAAAGTGGGTTACAGCCATTGATACGTACAGTACAAACTCCCAGTCGATTAAAGCGACCAGCAACTGGCAGATTGTATTAAAAGCAAAACTGACACAGATTGTTATCAACTCGGTAATTATCATCGCGATTATACTCTTATCGGACAGGTATATTTCACCGCTGGTAGCCGATTCCAAATTTGGTAATGCCGTTGCCGCGCTGATTACCTTAGTGATCATAGCCCCTTTCCTATGGGCGCTTTCACTGAGAAGAGTTGCCGAAAAAGCAATGGATGAACTGCGTAAAGAACGCAAATACCGTGGCCCGCTAATCATGCTGATCTTAACCCGTATGGGACTTGCCTTGTTCTTTATCGGGTTTTTACTAAACAACTTCTTCTCACCCATAGTAGCCTTTTTAGCCTTAATTATCGCAACGGCATCGTATTTTATTTTCCCTAAAAAGCTGCACGCCCAATATGAAAAAATAGAAAATCACTTCCTTAAGAATTTCAATGACCGAGAAATCGCCAGAGCACAGAAAACAAGAGACGATTTAACTCCCTGGGATGGTCACATGGCAAATTTTGAAATTGCCAAAGAATCCAACCTTGCCGGTAAGAAATTACAGGACTTGAAAGTACGTGAAAAATTAGGCGTTAATATCGCCTTTATTAAGCGTGGGGAAATCATGATCAATATACCAACCCGGACGGAACGTTTATTCCCCGGAGATGAGATTTGTGTGATCGGAACGGACGATCAGGTGCAGAACTTTAAAGCCTATCTGGACCAGAACGAAATTGAAGTACCGGAAACGGTAGCCGATGCCCAAATTGTTTTACAGCAATATGAGCTTAATAACGAAGATTTTATCGGGAAAAGCATCCGCGAATCGCAATTGCGGGAAAAAACCGGCGGTCTGGTTGTGGGTATCGAACGCAACGGCGAACGTATCTTAAATCCGGAATCGCATTTAGTGCTGGAAAAGAATGATATTTTATGGTTAGTGGGCGATAAAAAACTATTATCCTCTTTCTTTAAAAACTAATGCCAAAAAAAAGACCGTTTCAAAATTGAAACGGTCTTTTTTTTATGTCCTGTAAATATTATCTGGAATAGTTAGGAGCTTCTTTTGTAATGGTTACATTATGCGGATGACTTTCCCCGATTCCGCTGGCTGTAATTCTCACAAATCTTCCGGTTTCCTGCAGCGTTGCAATGTCTTTAGCACCACAATATCCCATACCGGCACGAAGTCCGCCTACAAACTGAAGCATGCTTTCGTTCAACTCTCCTTTGTATGGTACACGTCCAACGATTCCTTCCGGTACTAATTTCTTAACATCGTCTTCCACATCCTGGAAATAACGGTCTTTAGAACCTTCCTTCATCGCTTCAACCGATCCCATTCCTCTATATGACTTGAATTTTCTTCCTTCAAAAATAATGGTTTCACCCGGTGATTCTTTTGTTCCTGCTAAAAGCGATCCCAGCATTACACAGTCGGCACCGGCAGCAATTGCTTTCGGAATATCACCTGTATAACGGATACCGCCATCGGCAATAACCGGAACACCGGTTCCTTTTAAAGCAGCAGCTACTTCTAAAACCGCCGAAAACTGAGGGAATCCAACACCTGCAACCACACGGGTAGTACAGATAGAACCCGGTCCGATACCTACTTTTACAGCATCGGCACCATTTTGGGCTAAATATAAAGCCGCTTCCGGTGTTGCAATATTACCTACAACAACATCCAGTTCCGGGAATTTTTGTTTTACTAATTTTAAAACATCAACCACTCCTTTTGTATGCCCGTGTGCTGTATCGATAATCACCGCATCCACACCGGCATTAACCAAAGCCGTAGCTCTGTCCACCGCATCTGCCGTAACGCCTAAAGCAGCCGCAACTCTTAATCGCCCGAACTTGTCTTTATTTGCATTAGGTTTTTGCGTTAATTTTGTAATATCTCTGAAAGTAATTAAACCGACTAATTTATTGTCTTTGTTAACTACCGGTAGTTTTTCGATTTTATTGGCCTGTAAAATTTCTTCTGCAGTTGCTAACGTTGTTCCTTCGCCAGCCGTTACCAGATTCTGAGAAGTCATTACCTCAATAATGGAACGGGCATTGTCTTTTTCAAAACGCAAATCGCGATTGGTAACAATTCCTTTTAAAATCTGATTGTCATCTACAACCGGAATTCCGCCGATACTGAATTCACGCATTGCCAGTTTAGCATCACCTACAGTCGCATTAAGTGGTAAAGTAACCGGATCGATAATCATTCCTGATTCGGCACGTTTTACTTTACGAACTTCACCAGCCTGCTGCTCAATGGTCATATTTTTATGCAAAACACCAATACCGCCTTCCTGTGCCATAGCAATAGCCATTGCACTTTCGGTAACCGTATCCATCGCTGCGGAAACAACAGGAACGTTTAAAGTGATGTTTTTTGAAAATCTCGTTTTGATACTTACTTCTCTGGGAAGTATTTCTGAATAATTTGGAACTAGTAGAACATCATCGTAGGTTAGACCTTCCCCGATAATTTTAGCTGTGTGTGCTTTCATTTGCAATTTGTAGTTGAATTGCATGCAAATATAACACATTTATCCTTTTTGATAAAATGGTTTTAACGAAATATTAAAAAAACAAGCTGTTTTTCTAAAAAAAATGTATACGCTTAAAAGAATTAATGATAAACGGTGAAAATTTTCAAAGCTTCATTATAAGCACTCTCAAAACTCATCGGACTTAGTCCTGTATCTGCTTTTTGAGAAGTGAAATAGGAAAGCATCTTTTCTGTAGGCATGTTTCCGGTTAAATCGTCTTTTGCCATCGGGCAGCCGCCGAATCCCTGGATGGCACCATCGAATCTTCTGCAGCCGGCTTTGTAAGCCGCATCTACTTTTTCAAACCATTTATCGGGAGTGGTATGCAGGTGTGCACCAAATTCGATATGCGGGTATTTTGGGATCAGGTTGGAAAACAAATAAGAAATCACATCCGGTGTGGAAGAACCTACCGTATCCGAAAGCGAAAGGATTTTCACGCCCATATCCGACAATTTTTCCGTCCATTCGCCAACGATTTCCACATTCCACGGATCACCGTAAGGATTGCCGAATCCCATTGATAAATAGGCCACTACTTCCTTATTGGTAGCTTTGGCAATATCCAGAATCTCCTGCAGGGTCACTAACGATTCTGCTATGGTTTTATGCGTATTCCGCATCTGGAAGTTCTCCGATATCGAAAAAGGGAATCCCAGATATTTGATTTCCGGAAATTGGGAGGCATTTACCGCTCCCTGTGTATTTGCTATTATGGCCAGTAATTTACTTTTTGTCTGCGACAAGTCCAGTTTTGCTAAAACTTCGGCAGTATCCTGCATTTGCGGAATTGCCTTAGCCGAAACAAAACTTCCAAAATCGATGGTGTCAAAACCCACACGCAACAGGGATTGTATGTACTGTACCTTCTTTTCTGTAGGAATAAACTCTTTAATACCCTGCATGGCATCTCGCGGACATTCTATGATTTTAACGTGTTCCATAATGTTTCAAAGATAGTGGAAAGTTGACAATTTTCAAATAAGACCATGCTTCCGGAATGGTTTGCGGCTGCTTTTGTTAAGCATCCGCATCCAAAACAATCACGTTCAGCCGGTTAGCCGCTTTGAATTTTTACAGCACCACAAAGTTTAACATATCAAGGTTTACCCTTAATCGTTAACCCTTAAATATTTCAATCCAGGATTATTGCTGATTTAGTATTTTTTTGTTTATCGCTTTTATCAGCGCCGGGCCTTCATAGATAAATCCGGTATACAATTGCACCAGACTGGCTCCTGCATTCAGTTTTTCCAGGGCATCTTCGGCAGAATGGATTCCTCCTACTCCGATAATCGGGAAGGCTTTTCCGCTTTTTTCCGAAAGAAAGCGAATCACTTCGGTCGCTCGTTGCGTTAACGGCTTACCGGAAAGTCCGCCGGTTTCGGTTTTGTTTTCAGAAACCAGGCCGTCACGCGATATGGTCGTATTGGTCGCGATAACGCCGGCAATCTGTGTTACCTTAACAATATCAATAATATCCAGTAACTGATCGTTTGTTAAATCCGGTGCTATTTTCAGCAAAACAGGCTTCGGTTTTACTTTCGTCAGGTTTTTGTTTTGCAGTGTCTGTAACAAATTGGTCAGCGGTTCTTTATCCTGCAACGCTCTCAGATTGGGTGTATTGGGAGAACTCACATTAACCACAAAGTAATCAACATAATCGAATAAGGCATCAAAGCAGATTTCATAATCGCTTGTGGCTTCTTCATTAGGCGTGATCTTATTTTTTCCGATATTCCCGCCTATCAGTACCCCATTGTTTTTTTTCAGTCTTTCAACCGCTTCCAGAACACCGCCATTATTAAATCCCATTCTGTTAATCAGCGCACTGTCGCCCTGCAAACGGAACAATCGTTTTTTCGGATTTCCGTCCTGTGCTTTAGGTGTTAACGTACCGATTTCGATAAAACCGAATCCTAAACCGGAAAGTTCTTTATACAACCGGGCATCTTTATCAAATCCTGCTGCCAGCCCTACCGGGTTTTTGAATTTTAAGCCGAATACTTCCCGTTCAAGCCGCGGGTCATTTACCCCGTAAAGGGATTTCATTATGGACGGAAAGCCAGGGATTTTATTAGCAAAACGTATTGCTGAAAAGGTAAAATGATGAATCTTTTCCGGATCGAAACAGAAAAGAACAGGTCTGATAATTGATTTGTACATAAGTGTTGTGTTGTTGTGCAAAAATAGAAAATATTTGCGATGCACAAGAAATTAAACGACGGCTTCAAAAACTATGGCTTTCTATTTTATTTTAAAAAGAATGGGACTATATTTGCTAAAAATCGAATTTTATGAATGCCTTACAGTCTATAATTGAGCAAGCATGGGAAAACCGTGCGTTATTACAGGAAGAAAAAACCACCAACGCTATCCGGGAAGTTATCGAATTACTGGATTCCGGAAAACTACGAGTTGCCGAGCCTGTAACGGACGGATGGCAGGTAAACGAGTGGGTAAAAAAAGCTGTAGTAATGTACTTCCCGATCCAGAAAATGGAGACTTTGGAGGCAGGAATATTTGAATATCACGACAAAATGCCTTTAAAAAGAGGGTATGCCGAAAAAGGAATCCGTGTGGTTCCGAATGCCGTAGCCAGACACGGTGCCTATATTTCCAGTGGTGTTATTTTAATGCCGAGTTATGTTAATATCGGTGCTTATGTAGATGAAGGAACGATGGTAGATACCTGGGCAACCGTTGGAAGCTGTGCCCAAATAGGGAAACACGTCCACCTGAGCGGCGGTGTTGGTATTGGCGGTGTATTGGAACCGTTACAGGCAGCTCCGGTAATCATTGAAGACGGTGCTTTTATCGGCTCCAGATGTATTGTTGTAGAAGGCGTTCGCGTGGAAAAAGAAGCGGTATTAGGCGCTAACGTATGCCTGACAGCATCTACCAAAATTATCGATGTTACCGGTGAAACACCCGTAGAAATGAAAGGTGTGGTTCCGGCGCGTTCGGTTGTGATTCCGGGTAGTTATACCAAAAAATTTGCCGCCGGCGAATACCAGGTTCCCTGCGCTTTAATCATCGGAACAAGAAAACCTTCAACAGATTTAAAAACATCATTGAACAACGCCCTTAGAGAGTACGACGTTGCTATATAATGAAATGAATGTTAACCCAAAAATATCGGCGTTAGCCATAATTTTAAATGAAGAAGACAATATTCGGGATTACCTCCACAATATGTCTTTTGCAGATGAAATAATTGTAGTTGACTCCTACAGTAGCGATAAAACCTTAAGCATAATTGCCGAAGATTTTCCGCATGTTAAGGTCGTACAGCGCGAATTCGATGATTTTTCAAGTCAGCGTAATTTTGCTATTGGCTTAGCTTCAAACGACTGGATTACCTTTTTTGATGCCGATGAACGCGTTACCGAAAACGGAATCCGGGAAATTAAGGCTATCGTTGCTTCCGGTACGGAAGAAGTTGCCTTTTGGGTAAAAAGAACGTTTTATTATTCTGAAAAGCCCATGTTTTACGGCGGTCAGAATCAGGATAAAGCCATTCGTTTATTTAAAAAATCAAAGTGTAAATATTCCGATAAATTAGTGCACGAGCAACTGATTTCAAACGGAAAAACCGGTATTTTAAAAGAGATCATCCATCATTATTCTTTTAAAAATAAAGAAAACTTTTTAGGAAAGCGGCTGCAATACTCCAGGCTGAGAGCACAGGAGCTTTACCTGAGAGATAAAAAACCGAATGCTTTCCATTTTTATATCAAACCGGCTTTTCGTTTTTTTAAACATTATATAATCGAGTTTGGTTTTTTAAATGGAGCCCAGGGAATATCTTTGGCAAAAATAATGTCACAGCACGTTTATATGCGCTATGTTTATTTACAGCAACTGCACGAAAAACTGTCGGCTCCGTCCGGCGGGAAGCTTGCTATCGGATATGAAGCCAAACGTGTTTTTCACAACCGGACAGGTTTAGGCAACTACAGCCGGGATTTGGTGCGTATTCTGAGTCATTTTTACCCGGAAAACAGCTATTTCCTTTACAACCCGAAACCCGCCGGAAAAAAGCTTTTCACTACAGAAGCCGAGAATATTTCCGAAAAATTGCCGACAGGCTGGTTCAACCGCAAATTTTATAATATCTGGCGACAGTTTACCATTGTTTCCGATCTGAAAAAAGACGGAATCAGAATATTTCACGGACTGTCCGGCGAATTACCATCCGGCCTCAAAAAAGCGGGTATTAAAAGTACGGTGACCATTCATGATTTAATTTTCATGCGTTATCCGGAGTTTTACTCCTACTTTGACCGGAAAATACATTTTTATAAGTTCAAAAAGGCGGCTAAAAATGCCGACAGGGTAATTGCCATCAGTGAGCAGACAAAGGAGGATATTATCCGTTTCCTGTCTGTCCCGGCATCCAAAATAGACGTTATCTATCAGGGCTGTCAGGATGTCTTTAAAGAAAGCTTTACCGAAACAGAAAAACAGGCTGTAGCGGAGAAATTCCATTTACCCAAACAGTTTGTGCTGAATGTTGGTACAGTGGAAGCCCGGAAAAATGTCCTTATCGCTGTAAAAGCCATTAAAAATATCGACACGCATCTGGTTATTATCGGCAGTGAAACGGCTTATACCAAAGAAGTCAAAAAATATATCGAAACACATCAGCTCCAGGAAAAAGTTATTTTCCTGAAAGGACTAAGCAGCAAAGAATTAGCCATTACTTACCAGCTGGCTACCATTTTTATTTACCCGTCCCTATTTGAAGGCTTCGGAATCCCGATTGTAGAGGCTTTATATTCCAGAACACCTGTTATTACTACTAATTCCGGTGTTTTCCCGGAAGCAGGTGGCCCTGACAGTATTTATGCTGATCCGACAAATAGTGCCGAAATAGCCTCAAAAATAGAATTACTTTTAAATGATGCCGAATTAAGAAAAGAGATAACGGAAAAAGGTTATATGTTTGTACAGAAATTTAACGATTCCGTGATTGCTGATAAAATAATAACGTTGTATAATTCTCTTTAAAAAAAAATCAATAGTTTCGTTTTACAGAACGAATCATAAACAGAAAAAAATCCCCCCACATGAAAGTCGCCGGTTTTACTTTTATCCGCAATGCGGTCCAAAACGATTACTCCATTGTAGAGGCCATCACGTCTATATTGCCAATTTGTGATGAATTCGTTGTAGCACATGGAAATTCCACTGATACTACACTAGATCTGATTAAAAGTATCAACTCCCCTAAAATCAGAATCATCCAGACCGTTTGGGATGATACGGTTCGTGAAGGCGGAAAAACGTTTGCTCTGGAAACCGATAAGGCTTTTCACGCAATCAGTCCGGATATGGACTGGGCATTTTATATTCAGGGTGACGAATGTGTACATGAAAAATACCTGGATACCATTAAAAAAGAGATGGAGATCTGCCTGAATGACGATCAGGTGCAAGGATTATTATTCAATTACACCCATTTTTACGGTTCTTACGATTATTATGCCCACTCCAGAAGATGGTACCGCAGAGAGATCAGGGTGATCCGGAATTTACCCGGAATGCAGTCTTATAAGGACGCACAGGGATTCCGCTATAAAGGAGAAAAATTAAAAGTAAAGCATATTGACGCGTCCATTTATCACTATGGCTGGGTAAAACCGCCAAGCGGCCTGAAAACCAAAGTAAAAAATACCGGTCGTTTTTATAACAGCGATGATGAATGGATTGACAAAACCTATAATGAAAATTACCAATTTGACTATGGAAATGCAGAAAGGTTATTAAACTTTAAAGACACCCATCCTAAAGTTTTTCAGGACAGGGTTTCCCGCAGCAACTGGAAATTTTCATTTGATCCGACAAAATTAAGCAGCAATTTAAACTTCAGAAGAAAATTTTTAGCTAAAATTGAAGATTTAACCGGTATGCGTTTGTTTGAATACAAAAACTATATCATCGTAAAAAGAAGTTAAACAACATTGTAATGTCTCAAAACAATAACGTCAAGATCAGTGGTTTGATAATCACCTACAACGAAGAGAAAAACATTCGGGAAGTTATCGAATGTCTGGATTTCGTAGAGGAAATTATTGTACTGGATTCTTTCAGCAGTGACCGTACTGTTGAAATTGCTGCCTCATATCCAAAAGTAAAAGTCATTCAGAACAAATTTTTAGACTATACTTCGCAGCGGAATCTGGCTCTTAAAAATGCTTCCAACAACTGGGTCTTATTTTTAGATGCCGATGAAAGAATTACTCCGGAATTAAAAGAAGAAATCCTGAATGAGGTAAACAAACCCGAAACCAGGGATGCTTATTTTTTCCTGAGAAAATTCTATTTTAACCAAAAACCGATACATTTTTCCGGTACTCAAACCGATAAAAATTACAGACTCTTTAAAAAGGAAAAAGCCCATTATATCCCTGAAAGGCTGGTACATGAAACCTTAAAAGTGGACGGAACAGTAGGCATATTGAAAAACAAACTACTGCATTATTCCTACGACAACTATGAGGTTTATAAAAAGAAAATGATTAATTACGGTGTATTAAAAGGGAAAGAGCTTTTCCTGAAAGGAAAAAAATACAGCATTTTCACGCATTACCTGAAAACCGTTTTTAAATTCATAAGAGCATATCTGCTCCGTCTGGGAATTTTAGACGGGAAAAGCGGGTTTATTCTTTCCTATTTACAGGCTTTAAGTGTACACCACACCTATAAATCGTTAAAAATAACCCAAAAACAAAATATATAACTGATTCTCACGATATAAGTCATAGATAATAAAACTTTTATTTTTTTAATTAACATACCCTGATGAACAAAAAAATTTGTTTGATAAGCTTCGATAACTGGCAGTATGACAAATACATTATCAAGTCATTACAGCATAAAAATATTGATGCCTATCATATCAATCTAGGAAGTTATAAACATGCCAATTTATTATCTAGGGTCATTAACTCATTCTCTAAAATATTCCTGAGAATAAACTTAAAGACTAAGAAAAAACAGGAACATATCCTTGCCGAACTTCAGAAGAACGGCATGCATGATATTATCCTGGTTATCAATCCCGATGTTATTGAACTGGCTTATCACCAACAAATTAAACAGCATACCAAAAAATATATCGCTTATTTATACGACAGCCTGCACCGGTGTCCTGTAGATCATTTGCTGAAAGCCGATTTATTTGATGAGATTTATTCTTTTGATGAAGAAGATGCGAAAGCCAATAACTTCACCAAAATGAATAACTATATCTATTTTGACAAACAGGAAATCCCTGCCGAAAAACCAAAATACAAAGCGATAACTGTTTCCTCTTTCGATAAACGCTTCCCGGTATACAATGCTATTGCGAACCAGCTGGAAAAAATGCAGTATCCGTTCAATTTCATTTTTGTGAGCCATAATATGCGGTTTAAAAAACTGAAATTCAATTCTAAAGCAGCAGCAGATCTAAAAACCAACAAGCTTTTAAAATTCCAGTCTAAAAAAATCAGACTGAAACAGCTGTTAAAACTATATGCCGAAGCCGAAGTTATTTTTGACATTGTCCAAAACAGGCAAACCGGACTGAGTTTCAGGGTTTTTGAAGCCATGGGAATGCAGAAAAAACTGATTACGGATAATAAATCCATCACCAAATATCCTTTTTACAATCCGCAGAACATCCTGATTGTGGACAGGGATAATCCGGTTATTGAAAAAGATTTTTTAGAAACGCCCTATCAGCCCATACCCTATGAGATCTACAATCAGTACACTATAGATACCTGGGTTAATAAAATTTTTAAACTGTAATTCAACTATATGAACATCCTGATCCTCACAAGAGAATACAAGCACCCTTTATTGCCACCCTGCGGCGGAACCGGTAATTTCAATGCATTACTGGCCAAAGAACTGGTTAAAAGAGGGCACAAGGTTCAGGTATTCGGTGTGTTGAAGACCAATATCGATTTTGAAGACGAAGGGGTTCAGGTACACTATATCAAAAGCCTGTTTAAAAGGAATGTTTTTTTAAATTTTCTGAGATCCATTACCCAGAAAATTCCTTTTCTGATGCCGTATCACTTTCAGTTACATGAAAGAGAGAAAAAGGACATCAGCAAAAAGCTCTATTCTTTTATAAAGAAACAGCAGCTCTCCGTTGATATCATTGAAAATCATGACTTTGAAGGACTTTCGTTATTTCTGGACAGCTCCATTCCCTATGTTGTAAGATGCCACGGTTCTTTTTCGGTACTGGAAAAATATTTCCATTACAAGGTGGAAGCCGGGCGGAAACATTGCGAAAGAGAGGCCTTTAAAAAGGCTAAAAACGTAATTGCCGTTTCAAAATTCTCGGAGCAGGTCAACCGGGAACTATTTGGTGTTCCTGATTTCAAACTGATTTACAACGGGATCAATGTTCAGGAATTTCAACGGGATACGACTGTAAATACGATCCCCTATTCCCTGTTTTATATGGGGAACTGTTCGGTCGAAAAAGGAGCCGATACGGCTTTTAAAGCGTTTCAGATTCTGGCAAAGCAGTTTCCGGAAGCCACTTTACATTATGTTGGCAGAGCGACACCTTATCAGGAAGAACTGCAGCAGGATATTAAAGCGGCCGCTTTAACCGAAAAAGTTATTTTCCACGGCTATCAGCCCAAAGAAAGCATTATCAGACTGCTTAGCAGTGCCAACGTGATTATCTGTCCTTCCAAAGGGGAGAATTTCAGTCTGGCATTACTGGAAGCTCTGGCGCTCTCCAAACCGGTCGTTACTTCGGGTATCGATTCTTTTAAAGAAGTAATTGTTTCGGGCGATAACGGTTTTATCTGTGAAACCGAAAACGATTATGTAACACATATCAGCGATTTGTTCAAAAATCCGGCGCTGGCTGGCGAAATAGCCAAAAATGCCCGAAAAACAGTAGTGGAAAACTTCAGTATCGAAAAGATGATGACCGAAACGGAAGACTACTATACAGCTGTAATTCAAAAACATTCTTAACTTTCCAAAACGAACCTTTCTTTTACCTACCATGACAAAGCCAACACTATCCGTAATTATGCCGGTTTTCAATGCCGAAAAATACCTGCAGGAAGCCATTGACAGTATCCTGAATCAGACATTTTCCGATTTTGAACTCCTGATTCTGAACGATAAATCGACCGACAACAGTAAAGCGATTATTGAAAAGAATGCGGCCAAAGACCCGCGTATTGTTTTTATTGATAAGGTTGTAAATGTTGGCCCTGCCAATTTAAGAAATGAAGGTTTTGAAACGGCACAAGGTACATTTGTTGCGTTAATGGATGCCGACGATATTTCCAAACCGGATCGTTTTGCCAAACAGATAGACGCTTTAACCCAAAATCCTGAAATTGGGGTTTGCGCAACTTTTTATACGCTTTTCAGAGAAAACGGAAAACGCCAGTTAATCAGTGTTCCAACGCAGCATGCCGACATTAAAAGGGCCTTCCTTTTCTACAATCCTATTGGAAATCCAACAATTATGCTTCGAAAAGAGGCGTTAAAAGATTTCCGTTTTGACAATGATTTTGTTCCTATAGAAGACTATGAGCTTTGGAACCGACTGCTTGATGAAACCACATACATAAACCTGCCGGAATCTCTGTTGGATTACCGCTGGCATGACACGAACATCAGTCAGACCAAAATTGACAATGTTAATCGTGCCTTACAGAAAATCCGCCTGGCACAGCTGGAAAAGAATTTTGGCATTGCCGCTACCCATCCCAACATTAACGGTTTTTTGAATGCCCTTGATTTTAAAAGAGGTTTAGCGCCCGAAGCGATCATTGGTACCATTGAAGCTGCCAAAGCCTTGTTTGCCATTAACAACAGGGAGCATCTTTACAACGAAAAAGCGTTTGAGAAGCAGATTACCCAAATTGTAGTGCGAACTATCCGGAAATCTAAAGAATACAACAAATCGTTCCTGAACTATCTGAAAACCGACGGTAAGGTTTTCTATCAGAAAGTAAAATGGATCGACAGAATAGTGATTATGTTGAAATCGTTACGATAGCTTTTATTGTCCGGAGAATTTTTTGACATAATATCTTGCTTTTCTCCAGATTCGGCTTGCCCGTATCCGTTTTCCTCTGTAAGTACCTCCCGCAATATTAATCGGCTCATAGTATTTATAATCGAATCCAAAGCTCTCATTCCAATAACCATATTTTAAAGTCGCTTCTTTATCAATCATCGGAAAAACAAAATTATCATCGTTGATAGCGGAAATTACTTCTTCATGGTTTTTAGGAATAAAAACACAATTTAGCTTTTCATAGGCTGCATGCCCTAATAATATCACATTTTTACCGGCAAATGCAGCTTCTGCTCCTACAGTAGAACCAAATACGATTATGATATCACTTTTATTAATCAGTGCATAAGTATCAATACTGTCTTCTGCTTTTATAATTTCTATTGAAGGGTATTTTTTCTCAATCTCGTTTTCTATAAATCGATTTTGACTATTATCCAGGCCTTTTAAATTAGGATGTACACGCAAATATAACTTTACCTTATCATTGTCCTTCAGGCTTTCACATATTCTTTTTATACCTTCATTATCATTAGGGTAAAAATAGGGTCCGAAACCTTCAAGGCCTTCATATTCATCTAATGACGAGTTAAAAATCGTTACAATTTTCCTGTCGGTATTAATACTCGCTGGCAGATTCCCTTCCTGTTGTTCCTTTGTAAAGGAATACCAGGCATCTTCTACTCTTTTTATTCTATTCAAATAGAACATTTTACCAATTTCGACTTTATCATCGACGGCGTTCTCCCACAAGTATTCCATTTCCTCAGAAACGGTTTGTATGGAATGCGGTATGGAATTGACTCTAAATAGAAATCTATTTATTTTCCCTCCTCTTTCATGAGTTGCATAGTCCAGTTTTCTTTCCTGGCATACTCTCAGAAGCGGCCTGTTTTCTATAAATCTTCCATTAAAGAAGATGACCAGATCCGGTTTAATCTTATCAATAACTAATTGAAATGTTTCATATAAATAGGCTCCGGTTAAAAGGCCTCTAAAAATAAAATCCTTATGTTCTTTTACATCCGGTTCATGGTTTCTTGTATATGAAACCAATGACGAAGCAGTAGCCATTCCGGAATCGTATGTTTTGAATGTGAACTTTTTTAATGACTGAATATCTTCAAAAGCATCAGGTGCATGGAATTGTTTCGTTTTAAACGCTTCCATATTTAAAAAATCTTTATAGTGAAGAACATGTAGATTTTCTCCTTTCTGATTTATCTTCTGTATAAATTTAGAGCTGTTTAAAACTCTGGAATAGCAAACTTTACAATCAACACCAATATGTTTGGGGTTTTCAAAACATACTTTAAAATCGCTTTTACAGATAAGCCAATATATCGTATTTCCTTGTTCTAAAAGCCGTTCTACGATTTCCATCTCCGTTTCTAAATGCGGCGTAGGATGATAGGTAGTCTGTACAAGGATTGTTTTATTGAAAATAGAATCTATATTGGTCATTCGAAAAGATATTGAAATGTAATTTTATTTATTGTCTGCAAAATTTAATTGCATAGGTGTTCCTTTAGCTAAATCAACCAAAGCTTTTGTTCCGATTAATTCATTATAATATTTTGGATGTACTCCAAAACCCGGACGAACGGAACGCAGGTTTTTAGCCGTAAAAACGTCTCCGGCTTTTATATCTTCTGCAATATATAAAGAACGGCTGAACTCTCTTCCTTTAACTTGTTTTTCGGTTAATTCATAATCTACCGTACCAGAAGCTTTTTCAGCTTCCCTAACCGCTTTTACCATTGCGGTAAACTCTTCTTCATTCATTGAGAACGAAGCATCCGGTCCTCCGATGGCACGATCAATTATAAAGTGTTTCTCTATGATTTTTGCGCCAAAAACCGTTGCTACAATAGGAACCGTACTTCCCATGGTGTGATCCGAAAGACCACTGATCACGCCGTATCTTTCGCTTAAATCCTTAACCATACACATGTTTGCCTCTTCTATTGGAGCAGGATAACTGGAAGTACATTTCAATAAGGCAACCTGTGTATTTCCTTTTCTTTTACAGGCATCTAAAGCTAACTCAATGTCTTCCTGTACAGCAATTCCCGTTGAAATTATAACGGGTTTTCCCTTTGATGCTACATACTCAATTAATGGAATGTCTGTAATTTCAAAAGAAGCAATTTTATAAGCCGGTGTATTCAGTTCTTCCAGTAAATCTACCGAACTGAAATCGAAAGGAGATGAAAAACAAATCAAGCCTTCTTTTTTAGCTGCTTCAAATATTTCCTTATGCCATTCCCAGGGTGTGTAAGCTTCCTTGTATAGATCATAAAGGTATTTTCCATCCCAGATAGTTCCTTGTTTTAAACGAAAATCATCCGTTTTAACATCTAAAGTTATTGTATCGGCTGTATAAGTCTGTAATTTGATGGCATCCGCACCCGCTCTTTTGGCTGCTTTTACTGTTGCCAATGCGTTATCCAGGCTGCCATTATGGTTTGCAGACAACTCTGCAATAATAAAAACCGGGCTTTTTTCATCAATGTGAAAAGTGTCTATATGGAATGACTTTGTCATGATTATTCAATTGAAATTTCAAATTTACTATTTTCTTTGTCTTCAGTTTCTAAAAAACCTAATGCCCTGAAGGCTTTTAAAGACGGAATATTATCCTTGATAACAAAACCAATAATTGTATTACCCGATAATCCTGTTTCTGAAACAAGCTGTTTCAGATAATCTACTCCTTTTTTAAGGATTTCTTTACCCAATCCATATCCGTGATAATCCGTTCCCAATAAATAGCTTATAACAAAATTTCCCGCTACACGATCAAACCGTATGGATCCTACGGGTTTATTTGCTATTTCTGCTATCAGATATATACATTCCGGATTATTAACCTTCGATTGGAACCACGCGACATGTTCTTCCCGCAAAATTTCATTTTTATTAAATGAAAACCGGCGTATTTCCGGATCTTTTGCCCATAAAAAAGTAGTTTCAGCGTCTTCAATCGTTGCCAGGCGCAAATTCATGCCCTTATGCATCTTTATTCTTTTAAAGATCTTTAAAAGCCTTTCACCAGATAATCCGTCTATAACATTTTTATTCAAAGGTACTCTGTTTACTGCCTTTTGAACAGCTTCGTTTAATTCCTTTGGTTCAAAATCATGGGCATCATAAAAACAATTTTCATTTTTATATGCACTATAGATAAATTTCTGATTTTCAACATAAGTCCCGGAAATCACATTGCAGCCTACCGAAAGCACTTCATTTAAAATTCCACTTGAAGGTACAACTGCCAAATCTGATGCCACCATAAGCTCCATTATCTTTCTCTCATCAATACCGTGAAAATGTTCAATTCTTTTATCAGAATCAATAACGGTTTTCAGCTTGTTTATCTGTTCAAATGCAACTCCGGTAACAACAATAATCCGTTTAAAAACAGGAAATGCCGTTATTGTAGCGACTGTCTTTTCCGTAAGATTTTTAAAGTCTGAACCTCCGAAACAGATAAAAACAGTTTCCAGGTTTGCAACCGCTTTCTTATTTCTTGCCTGCTCTAAAAACAACGGTCTTAATAGGGCATATTCCGGTCCTAATGCAAATTGAGTCGTTACAAGTGCATTATAGTTACCCGGGTTAACATTAGGCGCATGATTAATGATAAGGTCTGCAACATACTCTTTATCAAACAGATCATCAATGCAAACTAATGTTGCCGCTGTATTTTTTATACTTTCCTGATATGCTAAATCAAAATGATAACCATCCAGGACAACAATGTCATTCTTTGTTGGTAAACTCAAAAAAACGGCTTCATTTTCAATTTCCAGCAATTGAAAACGCGCCTCTTCCAGATCCTTTTTTATTTTATCCGGAATACATCTACACACAAAAGTGATTGAAAAATCGGATTGAAGCATTTGTGCCAATGCAAAACACCGTATTAAGTGCCCCAATCCTATTTGCGAATTTCCATCAACTCTTATATAGATATTCATATTTATAATGTTTTTCTGAAAACAGCTTTTGCAGGATTACCAATCAAAAATTGTTCGTATCCTTCTTTTAATGCCTGTTTGTATATTTCCAATGATTCTCCGAAGGCTTTAGCAAAGTAATATACATCGTCTTCTGTATGAGAAAAGCAGGGTACAAATGCCCCCTGGAACAATACTCCTCTTTTTATCATTTCCTGCATAAAAAGTGTTCTATATCCCTGGCTGAATACTTTGTTATTATCTTTAAAAACAAAAAATGGCATCCAATCTGCTGCTACAACTTCTACATAATCCGTTAATTCATTTTCGATCACCAATTGTTTGCATAAATCGGATAGTTTTTTTCCAATTTGATGGTTGTGTGCAATTACATCTTTTTCCCGGTATTCTTTTATTGTGGCTATTGCAGCGGCCAAACCATGTGTTTCGCCACCATGCGTAGTCGATATTAAAAATACTTTTTCTTCTCCTTCGCGTGTAATGCCTCCTAATTCCATAACCTCTTTGGTTCCGGTCAAGGCACAAAATGAAAATCCATTTGCGATCCCTTTGCCCCAGGTAGCCATATCGGGTACAAGGTTGAATTTTGTAATTGTTCCCGGAAAATCGGTTTTAAAACCGGTTACCATCTCATCAGCAATAAATAATGCTCCATTGGCATGACAAAGTTCAATGGCTTCTTTTAAAAAGGTTTCTACTTTAAAATCCGGATTATTCAAATGCGGATAGTTTCCTTTTTCCGGTTCGGTAATAACACAGGCAATTTGATTCGGATATTGCTCAAACAGCCTTTTTAAGGATTCTATATTAAACGATTCAAACGTTACAGACAGTTTAGAAATATCTTCCGGTATTCCTTTGTTGCAAGCTGTAGAACCAATAAACCAATCATCATAACTATAAAACGGGTGATCACCGGGAAACGCTATCAGGTTCCGTCCTGTTTTTGCTCTTGCAAGTTTAACTGCTGCAGTCGTAACAATAGATCCGTTTTTTGAAAACTTAATCATATCATGCCCGGGAACCAATTCTAAAAAGGTTTCGGCCATTTCTTTTTCTAAAGCAGAAGGACGTTGAAAATTGACTCCGTTTTCCAATTCTTCCTTAACGGCATCAAGTACCGGGCTATAGGCATGACCTAAGCTAACACTGGTTAATCCCATTGAGCAATCTAAAAACTCATTTCCGTCTACATCCCATATATGCGAGCCTTTGCCTCTTGCAATGGCTGCTGGCGATAAAATCGGGAACTGATCGTCTCCTTTCGAATAAGTATGACTTCCTCCGGGAATCAGCTTGTGAATTGCTTTTCTATATTCATCTGAAGCTTTGAAATTTGTAATATTTCTTAGCGCTATTTCGTTAAATTTACTTTTCATATAACCTTCGTTTCTAAAAATAGAATGATTAATATTCTGAATTGTTTTATGTTGTACTAAATAATCCGCATAGGTCTGCCATGGCAAATCGGATCCTAAAGTTTCTATTAAATGTCTGACCACTTCAAAATCGGATGCCTCATCAACAGTGATTCGCAATGAAGCATACGCTTTATCGATATTTTCATTGGCAATTTTAGTTTGTGTATTTCTTCTGATGTATGGTGTTACATGTTCTCTGTCTGCAATAGCAGTAGCTAACTCCCAGGCTTCTTCCAGTGCTTTAAAACTAAAAACCTCAACGTCCAGTCCGTCCGGATAAGCTTCCTGAGATTGATTTGAATGATAATCCAGTTTGTTTTCCAAACAAAACCGGATGGTTTCATCTATTAGAACCGGATCAATCAACGGACAATCGGAAGTGATCCGAACGACATAATCAGGTTTTTCATCTTTTACAGCGCTATAAAACCTGTCCAGAACATCGTTTAAACTTCCTTTATAGCTTTCAATATTCAGATTTGCCGCAATATTACAAATCGCATCTGATCCCTCTTCATTTGTTGTCGCGACCAACCATTTGTTGACCAATACTGATTGTCCAGCCCGTGTTAAGTGATAGGCTAATAAGGGTATATCGTTTATGGTCAGTAATACTTTTCCAGGCAAACGCGAAGAGCCGATTCTTGCTTGTGTTACTCCGATTATTTTCACCAGTTAACAGGATTTAGTAATGTTTTATTTTTAATCGCAATCGTTTCTATCCTTGAAAACAGGTCGTTTTCCAAACGCCAATCTGAAACTGCCCGGATATTTTCTTTTAATTGAGCAGTAGTATCAACGCCAATAACAACCTGGTCTATAAACGGGTTTGCAACAGCATAATTCAAAGCTACATCGCTAACGGTTACATTATTTTCTTTACAGATATTATGTAATTCCAGTAATGCCGGTTTTAAATCGCTCAGTTTTTCCGGCAATCCTTCCGGATCCATAAAGTATAATCCCTGTAAAAAAACGGAACGAACATGAATTTCTGTCCCAAATCCTTTTAATACCTGAAATTTATTCGCAAACTTTCTATCCAGAATGCTATACGGCAGCTGTACGATATCCGGAATACAATTTAGTGCTATAAGGCGCTCCAACTGCTCCGGACTGTAAAGTGAAAATCCGATTTTATTAATTTTCTTTTCCTCTTTTGCCTTTAATAATGTTTCCCATAAAAAAGGATTTTCGATTAATGTATCAGCATTGTGAGCCAGATAACCATAAACAGCTGAACAGTTTAACTTATCTAAAGACAGGGAAAGAACATTCTGCAATTCATCATTTGTTTTTACAGCCGGGAATTTTGTGATGATATTAAACCTGTTTTCTGAAAATAGCCCAAGACGTTCCTCTGCATTACCATAAGCATGCGCAGTATCCAAATAGTTGATATCATGTTCCTTTGCTGTTGCAAGAATACTTTTCAGTTCTTCATCTGCCGGTACACCATGTGTATTTGCAATACCATAATTGATACCGAATTGAACCGTTCCGAGTGTTATTTTCAAAATTATTTTGTAAAATATGTTGCTATTTTATCAATCACAAAAGATTGCTCCTCATCTGTTAATGTGGGATACATCGGCAGGCTTATACACTGCTTATAATACTGTTCCGCCAAAGGCATGTCCTGCTCTTTCCATCCCAAAGCTCTGTAATATGGCATTAAATGGCATGGTATATAATGAATCTGAGCAAAAATATTATGCGTTCTTAAGTAATTATACAAACCTAAACGATCCTCAACTTCAATAACATACAAATGATAGGCATGTCCGTCTATAGTATCTGATTGTCCTTTAATATAACTTTTACCCTCAAAAGCTTCTTTATATCTTTTTGCAATCGCTCTTCTTCTTTCAAGTCCCTCATCAGCTCTGGACAACTGACTGATTCCTAAAGCCGCCTGAAAGTCTGTAAAACGATAATTATATCCCAGATGCTGCATTTCCATATACCAGCCCGGATAACTCTCCCCTTCCGGAACTGGCTGACCGGCTGCAAACGCTACTGAATTCTCAAAGCTCGACGCCTCTCTTGTGATACCGTGTGTACGAAGCGCTACTATTTTTTTATACAGCTTTTCATCATTCGTTGTAATCATCCCGCCTTCTCCTGTAGCAATATGTTTTACCGGATGAAACGAAAAAATGGCTAAATCGGCATAATTTCCGTTTCCACAATTTTGTTTTGCACCCTTGCTGTCAATAAAATATCCACCGGGAGCATGGCATGCATCTTCAATAATCCATAAACCATATTCATCGGCTAATTTTCTAAAAGCTTCCAGATTAACGGCTCTTCCGGCAAAATCTACCGGAATAATTCCCTGGTAAGTTCCTTTAGGAGACGCTTGCAGCAATTTTTCAACTTTCTCAATATCCAGCAAATAGCTTTCTTCGTCTATATCGGAAAAAACCACTTCACCACCGCAATATCTCACACAATTTGCGGAAGCAGCAAAAGTAATTGGTGCTGTTATTACCTTTTGTCCCTGCGCTACATTAAGTGCTAATGCCGATAAATGCAATGCGGCTGTTCCATTAGAAACGGCAACAGCATATTGACAACCAATGTATGCTGCAAAAGCTTTCTCAAATTCTAATATTTTAGGTCCCTGTGTAAGAAAATCTCCTTTTAAAGCCTCACTTACAACCTTAATATCTTCTTCTGTTATATTTTGTTTTCCGTATGGTATCATCGTTATACTTTAAAATCAGGGTATAAGTGTTCTTTTATCAACTCTCTCAGGCTCTCTACTGTTTCCCATTCTTCATTATCACCCGAGGTATAATTAAATCCTAAAGGAACCTGCTTTGCATTAAACGCTGTTTTATACTCATCCAGATCCCAATTGGTTACCTGAGGAAGGATCACATAGTATTTCCCCAAATCATAAGTGGTAAAAGAATCGGAAGCGGTAATCATTTCTTCGTGAATTTTTTCACCCGGACGTATTCCGCAAATCTTATGTTCACATTCCGGACCGATTGCCTGTGCAACATCTAAAATTCTGTATGACGGTATTTTAGGCACAAATAATTCTCCGCCCCAGGCTGTATCTAAAGCGTGAAGAACCATTGCAACTCCATCCTGAAGCGAAATATTAAAACGGGTCATATTGACATCCGTGATGGGCAAAATTCCTTCTTTTCTTTTATTCATAAAAAAAGGAATCACAGACCCGTTAGATCCCATTACATTACCATATCGCACAACAGAGAATTTAATATCCTGCTGTCCTTTTATATTATTAGCCGCTATAAAAAGTTTATCGGAAGTAAGTTTCGTTGCTCCATATAAATTAATTGGCGCGCAGGCTTTATCTGTAGATAGGGCAACTACTTTAGTTACATTAGACGACAAACATGCTTTTATTACATTTTCGGCTCCGCCAATATTTGTTTTGACACATTCATCCGGATTATATTCTGCGATGTGTACATGCTTCATTGCTGCTGCATGAATTACATAATCAATCCCGTTAAAAGCTCTCTTCAATCGTTCTAAATCTCTAACATCACCAATGAAGTATCTGATTGCAGGATATTCTGATTCCGGAAATTCTTGTGCCATCTGAAATTGTTTTTGCTCGTCTCTTGAGTAAATAACAAGTCTCTTAACATCTGGCCATTTTTGTAAGATTGTTTTCGTAAGCTCTTTCCCTAAAGATCCTGTACCTCCGGTGATTAATATTGATTTATTATTCAGCATTTGTTTTTCTTTTTATGAATGCAAATATAATAATTAAACGATAGTTAAAATACCGATTTTATCTCACAACTTTTAAGCCCTTAATAAACATTTTTAAAAGTATCGCTTTCTGTTTTTTTCATTGCCTATATGTATGTTATTCTCATTTTTAAAAAAAATGCGCAATGCAATCCGTCAGGTATTTAAAACCCTTTCAAACAGTTGATTCAAATCGTCTCTTAACAAAAAAAAACAGCTTATGCATTACGCCCGCTGCCTGTTAATCCTTTTTTATCCCGGTTATCAGACAACTGCAATAATACCGTCGCCAACAATATTTTCTTTAATAATAGCCGGTTTAAAAAAAATCAGATCAAATAACCTATAGTATTTATGTAATGCATGGAATAATGTTATATATAATTTTTAATTTTGCGACCGGAATAGAAAACATTCCGACACATACCTTACAATGAATATTGGGCTGTAATTGCATCAACAATTTTTCCTTTGATCTTGATATGCCAATCGGGCTGTCTTTTCATCGAAATGCCTTTTATGAAATGAGTAAAAAAACAGAGTAGTCAAAATAAAATCAGTGTACATGATGCAGGAAGAAATACATAAAGCATACGAAATCATCAAAAACGGGGGCATCATCTTATACCCTACCGATACCGTTTGGGGTATTGGCTGCGATGCGACCAATCCCGAAGCCGTTAAAAAAATATACGAACTGAAACAACGGGAAGAAAGCAAAAGCATGATCGTTTTGATGAATGGCGATAAAATGATGTACAATGTATTTAAGGATATTCCTGAAGTGGCCTGGCAGATTCTGGATTTATCGGAAAAACCGACTACGCTGATACTTGACAATCCGAGAAATGTAGCCAAAAACATTATCGCTCCCGACAATACGTTAGGCGTTCGCATCGTGAAAGAGCCGTTCTGTTTTAAACTGATTGAACGCATGAAAGTGCCGTTGGTTTCCACGTCGGCTAATATCAGCGGAGAACCCACTCCAAAATCATTTAAAGAAATAAGCCCGGCAATTTTGCAAGGCGTTGACTATGTTGTAAATTTGCAGCACGATAAAGTTGCAGGAAAACCCTCCACTATTATAAAACTGTCGTCAGACAGTCAGGTAAAAATCATACGAAAATAATACAGGCCACCAACCTGCGAATGGTAGATTCAAATTAATGAAAAAGCAAGATTCCTATAAAGAGGCATTACAATCCAAGATATTTGAAATTATTTCAGATGCTGCAAAAGAACTGAATGTTGAATCTTATGTTATCGGAGGTTTTGTCAGAGACCTTATACTTGAGCGTAATCACAAAAAAGACATCGATATTGTTGCGGTAGGTAGCGGAATCGAATTAGCCTTAAAGGTATCCGAACGTATTCCGCACAACCCGAAAGTCCAGGTTTTTAAAAACTATGGTACCGCGATGCTGCGTTATGAGGACATGGACATCGAATTTGTGGGTGCCCGTAAAGAATCTTATCATTTTGAAAGCCGGAACCCGGTAGTCGAAAACGGAACGCTGGAAGACGACCAGAACCGTCGGGACTTTACCATAAATGCTTTGGCACTTTCGTTGAATCAAGCCAATTTCGGAGCGTTAGTCGATCCGTTTAACGGATTATCCGATCTGGAAAACAAATGCATTAAAACCCCTTTAAATCCCGATATCACCTATTCTGACGATCCTTTACGCATGATGCGTGCGATCCGTTTTGCCGCACAGCTCAACTTCACGATCGAAAAAGAATCGCTGGAGGCTATCGAACGGAATAAAGACCGTATCAATATTATCTCCGGGGAACGTATCGTCGATGAGCTGAACAAGATCCTGCTTGCCGAGAAACCGTCAACAGGCTTCTTATTGCTGTACCAAACCGGTCTTCTGGATATTATTCTGCCGGAACTGACCGCGCTGAACCAGGTAGAGGAAATTGAAGGACACACGCATAAAAACAATTTTTACCATACGCTGGAGGTTGTCGACAATATCTGCCCGAATACAGATGATGTCTGGCTGCGCTGGTCGGCATTACTGCACGACATCGGGAAAGCCCCTACCAAGCGTTTTAATAAAAAACAGGGATGGACCTTTCACGGACATGAATTTTTGGGTGGAAAAATGGTCAAAAAAATATTTGAACGCCTGCACATGCCGTTAAACCACAAAATGAAATTTGTGCAAAAAATGGTCATGATGAGTTCCCGTCCCATCGTATTGGCTCAGGATCTGGTTACCGATTCGGCTGTTCGCCGCCTGGTTTTTGATGCCGGCGAGGATGTTGAAAACCTGATGACCTTGTGTGAAGCCGATATTACCACCAAAAACCCGAATAAGTTTAAGAAATACCATCATAATTTTAAAATTGTCCGCCAGAAGATCGTTGAAGTGGAAGAGCGCGACCATGTCCGTAATTTCCAGCCGCCAATTACCGGAGAAGAGATCATGGAAATTTTCAACCTGAAACCTTCCCGTGAAATCGGTCTTTTAAAAGAAGCCATTAAGGAAGCCATACTGGAAGGAGAAATCCCTAATGAATACCAGCCGGCTTATGACTTTATGATGCAGAAAGCGGAAAAACTGGGACTGAAAAAAGTAACTGAATAATGTTTACGGAATGTTTCGGCATACTGTAACGAAATAATACAAAGACAATACGGTTGTCTTTAAAATTTGAATTCCAATATCATGAAAAAACATTTTACTTCCATCGCAAAAACGGCTCTTATTTTAGTTTATCTTGTAATTGTTGCCGGTGCACTGGTGCGTATGACCGGTTCCGGAATGGGTTGCCCCGACTGGCCGAAATGTTTTGGATATTATATTCCTCCAACGGATGTTAAAGAACTGACGTGGAGTGAAAACAGGGAATTTAAAAAAGGACAGGTAATCATTAAAGACCAAAGTCTTTTGGTTGCCAAAGATAATTTTACCACAGGAAGCACATTTGAAGCTTCCCATTGGGAAAAATACACCAAACACGATTATGCGATTTTTAATCCGACGCATACCTGGACAGAATATATTAACCGTTTAACTGGTGCTTTGGCAGGATTGGCCTGTTTTGTTATGGCTATTGCTTCTTTCTCACTCTGGAAACAAAGTAAAAAGATCACACTGCTGTCCTGGCTGGTAGTCTTTATGATGGGATTCCAGGCGTGGCTGGGTGCTACCGTGGTCTATTCGGTACTGAATCCGGTAAAAATTACCGTTCACATGGTAATGGCTTTGGTTATTGTTGCCGTGATACTCTATATCATCCGGTTGGCAAAACCGGTTAGTTCCGATAAAATATTCAATCCGATGTTCCGTACCGTATTGTGGGTTTCTTTAGGACTTACGCTGGTGCAGGTGGTTTTAGGCACACAGGTGCGCCAGTTTGTAGACGAACAGGTAAAATCCGGAATTGGCAACGAAACCCTGTGGCTGAGCAATCCGGAAATCAGCTTCTATTTCCACCGGACATTCTCTTTCCTTGTTTTGTTTGCCAACCTGTTTTTATATTTAAGAAACAAACGTCTTAAATTAGGTTTTGACAAAATTAACTGGGTAATGCTGCTTTTACTGGCCGAAATAGCTTCCGGAATTGCCATGTACTACCTTCATTTCCCGTTTGGCAGCCAAACCATACACTTAGTACTGGCTTCCATCCTGTTCGGAATACAGTTTTATATGATTTTAGAAGCGCGAAAAAATAGTCCGCAGTAACCCTAACCGATCCAGTCTTTAAAATCACTGACTCTTTCCCGGCTTACAATAACTTCCTCTTCTTTAAATGTGGGTAAGATCACTTTTAAACGGGAATTGCTGTACAGGATGATTTCTTTTACCGCTTTCATCGGAATGATAAATTTACGGCTCACCCGGTAGAAATCCTTCGGGTCGAGTTCCGTTTCCAGCTGTTCTAATGTAATGTCCAGTAAATAGTTCCGATTGTCAAGCGTGTGCAGATAAGTACCTTTATTTTCGCTGAAAAAGCATTCTACCTCATCAATGGGAATTACTTTTAGCTGCTGCCCTATTTTAACGGTAAACCGTTTTTTATACTGTTTATCAACAGGGTTAACCAGCATTCGTTTAATGGTTTCAAAATCGAGGGACAAATCCTGGGGTTTTGGCTGTCTTTCTTTAAATTTCCGGAGTGCTGTTTCCAGATCGTCTTCGTCGATTGGTTTCAGCAGGTAATCAATACTGTTTAGTTTAAATGCTTTTAAAGCATACTCATCATAGGCCGTTGTAAAAATCACGGCGCTTTTAATTTCAATCTGTTCAAAAATCTCAAATGATAAACCGTCGGAAAGCTGGATGTCCAAAAAGATCAGCTCCGGATGCGGGTTGTTGTGAAACCATTCCAACGCCTCTTCTACAGAGTGGAGCATGGTTCCTACCTTTAATCCCAGTTTTTCAACTTTTCGCTGCAGCAATCGGGCAGCCGGTTTTTCGTCTTCAATGATAATGATATTCATTTTGTGTGCTTATAATGCTAAATTAAACAAGATTCCTTTCAGGATTATTCCCAGCGTTCTCTTTTTTCCTTTTCCATAAACTCTTTAATCTTGCGTTCTTCCCAGTTACGACCAAAGAAAAAATCATAGCCAAAAACCCTTAATCCATGTGCCAGAAGACCAATTCCCCAGCAAAATGCGGTAAAAAAGTTTTTAAACTGAAAATAGCTTTCGCCTTCTTTAAGATCCTGGATATTCAGAAAAACAATAAAGAGGTTAACAATAATATAAACGATTAAGTGTGAGTAAAATCCTTTGATTCTTTTTACTCTTCTCGCAGCATCCGCATAACGGTCGTCTGCGCTATAATCTTTATCCCAGGAGTCAAATCTTTTTCGCATTGGTCTTGATTTTTATTTCCAGTTTTTTTTACGTGCTTCTTCTTTTTCGATAAATTCCTGCATTTTGCGCTCCTCCCAGTCCTTACCTAAAAACGGCATATAATTAAAAACTTTCATGCCGTGAATGGCTACGCCAACACCCCAGCCCAGCATCGGGTAAAAAAACCACAGATGTTCCGGTGAGGTTAACAGGTTCATTGCCATTAAAGCAAGGTTCACAGCTATATAAGCCGTCAGGTTCCCGTAAAAGCCTTTTATTTCTTCTACTCTTTTTTTCGCTAACCGGTAGCGTTCTTCTTCATTATAATTACGTTCCATAACATTATTTTTTAGTTGCCTTTCGCTTTACTTCCAGTTTTTTCTGCTATCGTTATCCTGCTTGTCCATTAATTCCCTGATTTTGCGTTCTTCCCAGCTGGCTCCATATCCGAAAACACTGAAACCGTGAATGAACAATCCCATTCCCCAGCCCAGCATCGGGAACCAGAACCACTGGAATTGTGAAGAAAAGGTCAGGTTAATAAAAACCAGTGTAGGAATCACCAGGCAGTAGGAAATCATATTCCCGTAAAACCCTTTGATGGCTTCCACTTTCTTTTTGGCTCTGTAATAAGCCGAATCATCGTGATGTTGATAGGTTTCCATAATTCCAACTTGTTTTGTTAACATTGGTAACCGCACAATAAAATCTTTATCGGTCTGTTCAATTTTCACTTTTCTGTCGGTAAGTATCGCATAACGGTTGATGATATTCTGCAATCCCACACCCTGCCTGTCCTTTAAAACTTCTTTTTTCTGAAAGTCATTCTGCACAACCAGGCAGTTGTCCTGTTCGTAAATGCGGATGTGAAGCGGTTTTTTCTCACTCACCACATTATGTTTGATCGTGTTTTCCAGTAATAACTGTAACGAAAGCGGAACCACTTTGCCGTCCGGATTTTCCAGCTGCTCCGGATGTTCATAAAAGAGGCTGTTTTCAAAACGCATTTTCAGAAGATTCATATAGGTTTTCGCAAAAGCCAGTTCTTCTTCTATACTAACAAGCTCTTTGTCCCGCTGTTCCAGCACATACCGGTATATTTTCGATAAAGAGGCCGTAAACCGCTGGGCATTATCCGGATTTTCCTCTATCAGCGAACTCAGTACATTCAGGCTGTTAAACAAAAAATGCGGATCAATCTGATTTTTTAAGCTTTCAAATTTTGCCGAAGCCGTTCCGGCTATTATTTTTTGCTGCTTGACCCTGTTTTCCTGGTAAGAACGGTAAAAATAAATGGCATGTATGATGATCGTTACAATAAATGTAATCACAATTGCCACCAGGTAATTCCCTGCTTTTTCCCTTTCCAGAAACGCTTCCAGCGTGAGCTTGTTTAAAACAACTTCTTCAAAGATCCTTAGCAGGAAAATAGTTCCCAACGAAACGGCAAAAGAGCCAAAGAAACCTATAAAAATCCTTTTCGGCGAGAACCGGTCTTTTACAAAAATCCGGTCTAAGCCAATAAACACTGCCATATTTGCCATATATAAAGCAACAGAATACAACACTGTACATTCAAAAACAAGCAGCAGCTTATCATCAAAGGCTATTTTTACGCCTATAATCAATTGGATGAAAAACATCACCAGAAAGATGATCACTCCTATTATCAGTGAACGAAAAAAATGTTTCAGATATTTATTCATGCTTTAGCTTTCTTGCTTTGATTGATAATTCTCAAAGGTCATTTCAAATTTCACTTCACCGTTTGTATAGGTTCCAACGGCATTCCATCCTTGTTTTGTATAGAACACTTCGGCTCTGGTGTTTGGCGCCGTGCCCAGATAAACCGTTTTCCGGGTCTGCTCAAAGTACCAGGCTAACATTAACCGGTGCAATTCTTTCCCGATTCCTTTTTCGGCATAATCAGGATGAACAAACAGTGCCCAGATATTATTTTCCTGTAAATCCACTATCGAGAAGCCAACAATTTTTGCCCCGGCAATACAAACCCAGCCTTTACCTTTTTCAGTAATATAAAAAAGGACGTCTTTATCCGGAACAATATCGGGATTACTCAGCCGGTTCTCTTTTACGGCATTCCGGACGATTTGAATTTGTGCGATATCATCGCTGTGGGCTTCTCGGTATAACATCTTATTTCGGGCAGTTTTTTAATACTTCCTGCGCTCTTTCCAATCCCCAGTTTGGGTGAAAAGGCGATTCTGGTTTAAAAGTAGCAAAAAGTTCTATTGCTTTTTCAATCTGTGCACACATTGGCTTGGTATCTTTTCCAAAATATTTAGCTCCTCCGATTTCAAATTCCGCTTTTGAGAAAACCACCCGTGGATTATTTGGCGCGATAGCCAGTGCCTTATAATATTGTTCCATCGTTTTACCGGACAGGGTCATCCCGTTTACCTGAGGGTCATAAACAATCCAAGCGGTATAAATCAACGCTTGTGTAACCATCAATTCCGGGTTATTCGGACTTAAAGCTGTAGCCTCGTTCTGGGCTTTTTGGGCTTTCTCCAAAAGAGCCGGAAGATTTTCCCTGTTTTTTCCAATGGCTGCAAAAGCTTCTGTAGTGTTTATCAGCGCGATATAATAGTCCGGCAGCCAGTTGTTTTTTTCTACCAGGGCAATTCTTTCAAACATAGCCGATGCTTCTGCCGGTTTTCCTTCTCCCCAAAGCCCTAAAGCTTTGCCCATTCCTTTTTCATACTGCGTCTGAGCAAATGTCATACTACAAACGAATAATGCTAATGCGGTGATAATTTTTGTCATTTTTAGATTTTTTTAGTTATTGGTTACTATTCAGATTGATGATTAAAACTTCTTTATTTACAGTTCAAAAGTAGCCCTGTTTTAACACCCGGAAAACTTATCGTTACCCAACTGTTGTTTTTTGGGGATGAATTGTTACAGGTTATCCAATTGGTTTGATTTCTTGTCCTGGCTGATCGTCCAGAAGAAGCCCACAAAGAAAAAACGGTCTGCCGGCTGCGTAATCGCCTGACGCTGGAACTGCCCGCTCATATCCGGTGAATTGGCATATTGGTAACCAAAAACATTGTCATTCCCCAATACGTTGGAAACAGAGAAAAACAAAATCTTTTGCTGGGATAACAAATAGGCCCAGCTCACACTCAGGCTATTATAGCTTTTGGTTTTGCCATTCATAAAAAGTGTTTCATTAGGATTATTGTATGGTCTTCCGGTTGCAAAACTGTTGGTTACACTCAGCTGGGAACGCAAATCGTCAATCCAGTATTTCCCAACCACCGAAAGCGTATGCTTTGCCACAAAACCCGGTGTAACCGAAGCGGTATAGTTTTTATAATCCCTTTTGCTATCAATATAGGAATAGGAAACCCAGTAATCCAGGCTTTTAATCGCTTTACTGTCTCTCCAGAAAATATCCAGCCCTTTGGCAAAACCGCTACCGTTGTTATTGTAAACACTGTTGTATTGCGGTAAGTCGGTATTGTATTTTACCAGATTTTCATAATCTTTATAAAAAAGCTCCGCTCTTAGGGTTTGCCCGTTCGCCGCATAGTTATAATTCAGCAGATAATGTGCTGTTTTTTCCGGTTCGAAACCCGACGTATATTTCAGATAATCCTGTTTTGGCAGCTGATGAAAATCCCCGTAAGCAACAGAAAGCTGTCCGTTTTTACTGGTCTTGTAAGCAAATGAGATCCGGGGATCGATCGTGCTTTTTTCCAATAAATCACTGTACATCCCGCGTACCCCAACTTTAGCGACAAAGTCTTTAGACAATACAATATCCGATTCGGCATACAAGGCACCAATACTACTGGTGTAGCCGCTTTGAAAGGTATTCACATCCTGGAAAAAATGCTCTTTAAAATCGGTCAGGAAATAATCCCCGCCAAAAGTGAAACGCACTTTATTTGAAAACTTCTTGGACAATTTTAATTTCAGGTGCGCTGCATTTTCCCTGTTTTTTAGAAAATCGGCATTCAGATCCGTTTTATTCTGACTGTATCCTAATCCCACTCCGGTCTGTATCGTCCAGTTTGCTCCAAAATTGCCTTTATAGGACGAGTTCAGGTAAAAATTACTGTTCTTCGTGTCTACCCGAACCGGATCGGCATAGTTCACATCTTTTTGGTTCAGGTCAAAACTCGCATGGTCGAAAGCCGCATAAAACTTAAACAGCCCGTTTTCAAAATGACGACGGTACACCATTTCCCCCGACATGGACTGGTACGGCTTGTTCCAGTCTACATTTTGTTTGATCAGCTTCTGATACGGTTCCAGATTGATATAGTTCATATTAAAACTCAGCGAGCTTTTTTCCCATTTTTGGGTATTTCCCACACCCAGACCAACGGTCATAAAAGCAACATCTGTTTTTTCCTGATCGGGATCGTTAATGGTACTCAAAAGCAATACGCTCGATAAGGCATCGCCATATTCGGCAGAATAACCACCGGTAGAAAATGAGATTCCGCTAAATAAAAAAGGTGAAAAACGCCCTCTGGTAGGCAAGTTGTTTGCCGATACGCCATAAGGCTGTGCCACACGAATACCGTCAATATAGGTTTGCGTTTCATCCGATTCCCCGCCTCTCACGAATAAACGTCCGCTTTCGCCAACAATCTGCGCCCCTGGTAAGGTTTGCAGCGCTCCGATGATGTTCCCGGCAGAACCCGCTGTAGTAACGATATCCAACGGTTTTAGCACTGCTGCCTTTGCATTGCTGCCCGCCTGGAAAGTTCCTGCCGAAATAACCACGGCATCCAGCGCATTCACGCTTTCTTTCAGCTTAAACGATCTTGGCTGGTAGCTTTCCACTACAATTGCTTCTTTTGTGGTTTCAAAAGTCAGAAAGCTAATTAAAAGTGTCTGGTTTCCTTTCGCATCCGTTTCAAAGGTAAAAGCGCCGCTAGCATCAGAGGAAGCCCCGTCATAGGTTCCTTCAATAAACACGTTCGCCCCTTCAAGCGGTTTCCCTTTCTGATCGACCACCTTACCGGAAATTTTGGTTTGTGACTGGATAGCCAGACAACTTAAAAAGCAAAAAATAGTAATTATTGTTTTCATTATTTCTGTATTTTGATAGGACAAATTTGCAGCACCTGACTGCCGTATCATAAAAAAGAATACTGAATTGTAAAATATAGCGGACGAACTGTAAATTAAAATAAGACATACTGCTTTTAAAACTGCAAAATGACGTAACTTAGCCTGAACACCTAAAAAAACAGTATGGATATTACTGAATTACAAATACTTTGCACTTCTTTTCCGGGTGTCACAGAAGACATTAAATGGGGAGATGATTTGTGTTTTCATATCGGAAACAAAATGTTTTGTGTAATTGGCCTCAATACGGTTCCGGTTACTGCATCGTTTAAAGTAACAGCCGAAGAATTTTCAGAACTCATTCATAGAAACGGAATCAAACCGGCACCTTATGTCGCCCGTTACAAATGGGTTTTGGTTGAAGATATTGCGCTGTTATCGCCAAAAGAATGGCAGCATTATATACAGCAGTCGTATCACTTGGTCAAAGACAAACTACCGGCGAAAGTCAAAAAGGAATTGCAATAACTCAAAATCAGGTCATCATGAAAATCCCAGATCAGTATCTTCCGGTTATGCCCTATATCATTATTGAAGAAGCCGAAGCTTTTTTAAACTTTACCAAAAAAGTACTGGATGCACAGGAACAGCTTATCGTTCCCGGTGAAGGCAGCAGAACCATCATGCATGGCGAAATCAGGATTTTTGACGCCGTGATTATGTTTGCCCAGAAACCCTACGGTTTTGATGCGCGACCCTGCGGAATGTTTATCTATATTGACAATGTGGACCTTGTTTATAAAAAGGCTATCGAAAACAAAGCCGTTTCCTTAATGCCGCCTGTACAGCAGGATTATGGTTATACTGCTGGTTTTGAAGATCCTTTCGGCAACCAGTGGTGGATTGTAAATGCCTAATTTTAACTTTTTCAATACTATTTTTAGCATCGCAATAACTACTTTTGTAAATCTAAATCAGTTTGCGAACTTCTCCCAATGAAAAAAATGTCCTTAATCAAGAAGAATCATCGCTGGATTATTCTTCAGAAATTGATTATCACCTCAGCCATAATAGGCTTTTTAAGTGCCTTATTAGGGAACACTTTAAAAAAAATAACGGAACATTATGAAGAAATTTTCTTCGCCCTGGCAAAAAACAACTGGATGTTGTACCTGCTGTTTCCAATCCTGAGTTTTTCAATCATTTATTTTTTAAGGCAAACGTTATTCAAGAAAAAGGAGAACAAGGGTATCAAGGAGATTTATGAAAGTACCGATTCCAAAACCAAAAACCTCCCGGCCTATAAAGTTTCCTCTCATTTCCTTAACGGATTAATTACCGTTATTTTTGGTGGTTCTACCGGGATTGAGGTTTCTACCGTTGTCGCTTCCGCAGCAATCGGTTCGGTGGTACAGCAAAAGGAAAATGTTTTCAAACGTTATAAAACACAGCTCATCTGCGCCGGAATTGCCTCCGGAATCACCGCTTTATTCGGCAGTCCGATAGCCGGGCTGATTTTTGCCTATGAAGTGATTTCCGGAAAGTTTTCCAGATCTTTTTTACTGACCAACGGAATTGCGGTAGCTGTTGCTTTCACCTTCACTCATTTTGTAGACAGCCAGCCCATGTTTAACATCGCGGTTTTACCCTGGCACCTGCACGCTTTGCCATACATGATTTTGTTAGGCATAATAGCCGGCGTGAATGCGGTGTATTTAAACCGCTGCGTTTTACTTTTCAAACAAAAATTTGCGACAATAGACAAACAGCATTTAAGAATTTTAATCGGTGCCGGTTTCGTCAGCTTGGCATTATTGCTGTTACCGCAGTTATACGGAGAAGGATATCATGCTGTAAAGCAACTGATACACTATTCCAGCAATCTGAAATTAACACTATCCTTTGCCCTGACCTTAATTATGGTAATCCTGATCAAACCGATTGTCACTTCGCTTACTCTGGTTTCCGGTGGTGACGGCGGTGTGTTTGCGCCAAGTCTTTTTATCGGCGCCTTTTTAGGATTGCTGACCGCTTCCGTTCTGAATACTTTTTTTAATGCCGGTGTATTGCCTATCAATTTTATGGTAATCGGAATGGCGGCCATGTTGAGCGCCAGTATCCATGCACCGTTTACCGCCTTATTTTTAGTTTGTGAAGCCATAAACGATTATACGTTGTTTGTACCGATCCTGATTGTGTGCTTAATTTCAAAATATACAGCCAAACTGATTTACCCATATACTGTTTACAGTTATTCGCGAGTATAATATGCCTACAAAAAAAATAAAACGGAATTACCGCAAAGCCAAATATGTCCTTTACAAAGAGACTTTAGTCGATTTCAAGGAGCACTTTTGGGCATTTACCGGTTCATTCGTCGGATTGGGAATTATCAGCTATCTGCAATACGGTTTGTACTCCGTTCAGGATTATGTTTTCCTGATCGGTTCATTCGGTGCCTCCTGTGTACTGGTTTATGGCGTGATTCAAAGTCCGCTGGCACAACCGCGTAACCTGGTGGGCGGTCATCTTATTTCTGCCATAATTGGCGTGACCATTCAAAAACTGATCCCCGATGTGATCTGGGTTGCTGCCCCGCTGGCCGTTTCCCTGTCCATTGTTTTTATGCAGATTACCAAAACACTTCATCCGCCCGGCGGTGCCACTGCCCTGATTGCAGTTACCGGATCGGCAGATATTAAAGCCCTGGGATACTGGTATGTTCTTTCTCCGGTGTTAAGCGGTGCCCTGATCCTTCTGGCGGTAGCGCTGTTGTTCAATAATATGACGTCCAACAGGCAGTATCCGTCGCATCAGAAGTTTACCCATTTTAGAAAAAGGATAAAAGAGCGTTTAAAAAACAACTAGCAATATGCCGCACGTTTTAGCCACTTTAAAAAAGGTTCTTTTTGAGGATATCCGGAAGCCGGCCTGCCGGAAATGATTTACCTGCGCTAAATAGTATCGCTCCATAATTCTGAAAAAACGAGAATAAATAACAAAAAGATATCAATATTTTAATTACTGCTAAAATATTATAATTATTACATTAAATTTCTTAGTATTGCAAATACAAATATTAACTACCTAAAATTATGAAATACTTTAAATCTTTATTAGTTATCGTTGCTTTATTCGCGATAAATTCAATTTCAGCACAATCAATTTCTGATAAATGGCCTCAAATGAGAGATTATCAGGATTTATTGACTAAAACTTACCGTGATGCTTTAAAAGGTGACCTGAAGCCTATTAAAGGAAATGCCGAAACACTGGTTCAGTTTTCAGAAGCACTTAACGAATACAAATTCCCGGATCATATTGCCAGAACAGAAGAATTAGCTAATAAAATCATTGCTTTAAAAAATGATACCAAAGCGCTTAATGATATCATCAACAGCAAAGGTACAAACGATGCGATCATGAAAGCTTTCAATAAACTGAATGCGACGAACAAAGCGTTAAACGCTCCAAGTAGCAAACCAGCAAAAAAATAATAAAAAAAAGCCTAGTTAACTAGGCTTTTTTTATGCTTCTAAATGACATCCCATGCTTAGCCTCAACAAAGTGCATCACATTGCCCTGATTTGTTCCGATTATAAAAGATCCAAACATTTCTACACCGAAATCCTGGGTTTAACCGTCCTGCAGGAAGTTTACAGAGCCGAACGGCAATCGTATAAACTGGATTTAGCCATCAACGGTAATTACTGCCTGGAACTCTTCTCTTTCCCGGATCCGCCGCTGCGTCCTTCCCGGCCGGAAGCCGCCGGACTGCGCCATCTTGCTTTTGAAGTAAATGACATTCACGATACCCACGAATACTTAACACAAAAAGAAATCGATTGTGAAACGATCAGAGTCGATGAATATACCGGAAAACGCTTTTTCTTTATTGCCGATCCTGATTTACTGCCGGTTGAGTTTTACGAAAAATAAATAAAAATCCGTTTTTACCGAATTTTACATACAAAAACCTTATAATTGTAAACCAAAATTCAATAAAAACGCATTAATGAAACTAAAAATACGTTTCCCGGCTGTGCTGTTATTGCTGTTTTATACGGCTGTTCATGCCCAGAATGAATCCCGAAACATCCTGTTTGTGGGCAACAGCATTACTTACTTTAACGATATGCCGGTATTGTTTAAAGATATCGCTAACAATAAAGGAAAAAATGTAACCACACAAATGCATGCCGTTGGCGGTGCCGGATTTGCAGATCATGCTGCCAATGCTGCCGTGTACAATCTTTTCCGGGAAAAAGTATGGCATGCGGTAGTGCTGCAACCGGGTTCCGGAGAATCGGCCGGTGCCACTGCATCTGTAAACCAGACCATCCAAAGAGGCCGGATGCTGATCGATTCCATAAAAAAATACAGTCCCTGTGCCAAAGTACTGTTATATGAAATCCCGTATGGCGTTCCTTCCGCTAACAACTACGCAACCTATTTTACCGTTCAGACCCGCATCAAAGATTCGCTTACCAAAATGGCCGATAACCTGCACGTTCCGTTTGTTCCGGCAGGAGAAAGTGCCCGGATGCATTATACCGCCCAGCAGGATCTGCTTTTGCACGGAACGTACAATGATATCCACCCGAATCTGAACGGCTCTTATCTTGTTGCGGCAACCATGTTTGCCGCCATTTTCCAGGAACCGGTAACCGGAACCACTGCCTTTGGCAATGTAAACCCTAATACTGCGGCCTATTTTCACAATATTGCCGATCAGGTTGTGTTACCGAATAAACCGCAATGGCGCATCAATACGTTCGACCTTCACGCTAATTTTGAATACCAGCACAATAACAATACGGTGCATTTCACCAATACTGCCGCAAACTTTACAGTACTCGAATGGGATTTCGGAGACGGAACGACCTCATCCGAAAACAATCCGGTGCACCTTTTTACAAGCGGCGGACAGAAAACCGTCACCTTAAAAGCGTTTCGTAACGGTTGTGTGGAAATCATCGAAAAACAAATCGACCTGGGAACGTTAACCTCTGCTGCATTTACCACAGCCGGGCTTATGCTCTATCCCAATCCTGCCGGAACGGTACTGAACATTACCAATAATGAACCGGCTTCCGGCATTCGTATTGTGAATACTGTCGGACAGGAAATGTACCGCAATGCTCAACAGCAGCACGACTGGAAAATTGACGTTTCCGGATATGCCACCGGAATTTATTTTATAATTACCGATAATCAGGCTGTGTATAAATTTATTAAGTCGTAAACCCTTTCTTTTCCGTTTGTACCGGCTCATCCCCTTTAGCCAATAAAACACTGTAAACAAGAAACTTATAAAACTTAACTAAAAAATTATCAACACTAATTGGATTAAAAAGGATTAAACGTAACTTTGGCTTTTTAAAAAACAAAAAAGGTTATGGTTTATAAATTCAGAGTAATACTCGATGCTGAGGAAGATATATTCAGAGATATTGCGATCCTTGAAGATAATTCTTTAGAGGATTTACACAACGCTATTGTTAATGCCTTTGGCTTTGACGGAATGGAAATTGCTTCTTTTTACACTTGTGATGACGAATGGACACAGGAAGATGAAATTCCATTATTTGATACCGGAGATGTTCCCGGTGAACAAAAAACCATGGCTGATTACCCGCTTTCTTCTATTTTAGATGAAAACAGTACTAAAATCATTTACGTTTACGATTTCCTTAATATGTGGACATTCTTTGTGGAACTGGCTGCTGTTGAAGACGAAGAAAACGGTGTGACGTATCCTGATTTATTATTCGCTCACGGAGAACTTCCAACAGATGCTCCTACAAAAGATTTTAATTCGCCAATTGTATCCAACGATGATATGTATGGAGAATTTGAAGATGATTTTGACGACGAAGATTTCGACATGTTCGATGGAGACGACAGTTTCAACGATATGGGGTTTGAAGAAAACTGGAACTAATTTCACTGCGGCCTGTAAGCTTGTTTCCAAACGATAACCGGTCGCTTTCCGAAATTCGAATGCCGTTATGGCGGCATATATTATTATAACAAATCTCAATTCAGCAAAATACACAGCGTAGGCGGCATGCTATTTTCATGCTTCGATGAGTACGGAAATAACAACCGTTATTTTCTGACCTGATTCCGTTTACCCTGTACCAAATTTAACAACAATGATAAACTTATTCAACACCCACATCGACAATCTTTCTATTCACAGAGTAGGAAATAAAAGCCGTAACGAAGCCATCTTTTTATCCGAAACACCTTATGGTATTGATGACGAGATCATGCCTTTACTAAAGGAATATTTCTTTAAACCATTCCGGGAAAAAGAAGAAAATTATTTTCAGTTTGCCCATGATGTTGATTTGGATTATAATGAAATGTTCAATTTTTCCAATGAGATTTTCACTAATCCGGGAAGCATACACGACGTTTCTAAAAAAATAACAAGACACTTATTTGAACAGTCCAACCACCCGCACATTAAAAACGGAGAGGTATATGTAACGTATTTAACCAATGTGTCCATCGATAACAATGTGGTGGATGCTATCGGTATTTTCAAAAGTGAGTTAAAAGCCGATTTCCTTCAGTTTGAAGAAAGAGAATCTACTCTGGAAATGATACTGCAACAAGGTATCAACCTGAACAAACTGGATAAAGGCTGTATCATTTTCAACTACAAAAAAGAAGAAGGATACAAAATCCTGACCATAGACAGCAACCGTTATGATGCGCGTTACTGGCTGGAGCATTTCCTTTCTGTAGATGCGTTTCAGGATGAAAACTTCAAGACTAAAAAATACCTGAAATTCTGCCAGGATTTTGCAAAAGAAGTAGTACTTCCGGCAGAAGACAAAAAAGAAGAGGTAATGTTCATGAACCGTTCGGTAAACTACTTCGCTAAAAATGACGAGTTTGAAGAAACCAACTTTTTAAATGAAGTAATTGACAATCCCGATTTGATTTCGGAGTTCAAAAACTACAAAGTAGACAAAGGGGAAAAATACAGTATTGAAGACCTGACCAATTTCCCGATTGCGAATGCAGCGGTTTCCGATGCCCGTAAAAAAATGAAAAACACTATCCAGCTGGATACCAACATTCAAATCAAACTGGATTTCATTAATCCGGAAAGTGCTGAAAAATTTGTAGAAAAAGGCTGGGACGAAGAAAAACAGATGTATTACTACCTTGTTTACTTCAATAAAGAACAAAAAAGCTAAAAATAAAGAGGTCGGATTCGGCCTCTTTTTTATTTCCCGCATAACAACATTCATTTTTTTTCGTTCCTAAATTTATTTTTATATCTTTAAATATAGGTTTTTCTGCAAATGTTAAAAAAAACACTCCCTATCCTATTCCTCTTTTTTGTGCTGCTGCCACAAGGTTATGCTCAGGACACAAAAACCAAAGTAGACTCTTCCAAGGCTATTTACCAGGATATTGAGAAGTTTTCCAAAAAGAAAAAATTTACCCGTTTTATACACCGGCTGATCTTCCGGCCAACCCGAAGCGTTACCACGCCCAGAAAAGAAATCAAAGCCGCACCGCCGGCTAAACCGATGTCTTACCTGCCGTTTGAAGGAAAAGTTATCCGCAAGATCAGGATTGAAACACTGGATCCTTTCGGCTATTCAGTTACCAATGAGGATGAAACGCCTAATAAATGGATTGAACGTTTTGGTAACAGGATTCACATTAAAACCAAAAACTGGACGGTTCGCAACCTGTTGCTTTTTAAAAAATATGAAACCGTCGATTCCCTTAAAATGCGGGAATCGGAACGTTTGGTTCGTCGTCAGCGGTACGTGAGAAGCGTTACGATCAAACCGGTTGCCACCAACAGCCCCGATTCTATTGACGTGGTGGTACGCGTACTCGATTCCTGGAGTTTTATCCCTACCGGAGCCTTTACCGGTTCCCAGAGCAATCTGGAAATAACCGAGCGAAACTTTTTAGGCCTCGGACATGAATTTGAGAACAACTTCAAACAGCGTTTTTCCGATAATAAAAGTGCTTACAGTGCGAAATATACGATTCCCAATATCCGGAATACCTATATCAATACGGTATTGCGCTATGAATACGGACTGGAGGACGACTACATCAAGGGATTTGCCGTAGAACGTAGTTTTTTCTCCCCGTTAACGCGCTGGGCAGGCGGTTACAGCTTCGAACAGAACTTCCACAAGGAAGAGTTCAAAGACGGTACTTTTGATGAAAACGGTACGGCAAATACCATTTTTCAAAACTTTAAAACCGAATCCCAAAATTTCTGGGGCGGACATGCTTTCCGGATCTTTAAAGGACGTTCGGAAGACAACCGCATTACCAATCTGGTCACGACCGCCCGTTTTTACAATTCAAAATTTATTGAGAAACCCGATGTAAAATACGATTCCATCAACTATTTTGCCAATACCAAATTGTACCTCACCAGTATCGGTATCACAACCCGAAGCTTCGTACAGGAACGCTATCTGTTTAACTATGGTATTATTGAAGACGTTCCGGTTGGAAGAGTCTATTCGATCACGACCGGTATACATCAGAAAAACGGCCTTAAAAGATTGTATCTGGGATCGCGGGTATCCTTTGGCGACTACCATGATTTCGGCTTTTTAGGCACCACTGTGGAATGGGGCGGGTATTTTAACGGTTCGCTGACCCAGCAGAGTGTTTTTCGTTTTGAAATCAACTATTTCACAAAACTCATCGAATACGGCAGCTGGAAATTCCGGCAGTTCATCAAACCCGAATTTATCATTGGCAGCCACCGTTTGCAAACGGACCGTGATTTGCTGACGCTTTCCGGAAACAACGGTATTCAGGGATTTGACAGTGTTGATTTTTACGGAAACCGGAAAATCCAGATGACCTTCCAAACCCAGTCCTATATGCCGGGCAGCTGGTACGGCTTCCGTTTCAGTCCCTTTGCGAACTTCTCATTCGGAATGCTGGGGGATCAGGACCACCTTTTTTCCAACCGTTTGTACTCCAAATTCGGACTGGGTGTTTTGATCAGTAACGACTACCTTGTTTTTAACAGCTTTCAGCTGTCGTTTGCCTTTTACCCAAGTATTCCGGGTGCCGGCGACAATATTTTCAAAACCAATTCTTTTAAGAATAATGATTTTGGACTGCAGAATTTCCAGATCGGAAATCCTTCAGTAATTCCTTACCAATAATATCTTACTTTTTTAAGTAACAAATTGCAAAGTGCCTCGTCTTATCTCTAATCAATCAAAAAAGCACCATTTTGGAAACAATACTTACCATTGAAAATTTAGACAAACGCTACGGCAGTGTACATGCTGTTAAAAACGTTTCTTTCGAAATTAAAAAGGGAAATGTTTACGGCATTTTAGGACCTAACGGCAGCGGAAAATCCACAACCCTGGGAATCATCCTGAATGTTGTCAACAAAACCTCCGGCAGCTACAAATGGTTTGACGGAAAATTAGATACACACCACGCATTAAAAAAAGTAGGCGCTATAATCGAACGTCCGAACTTCTATCCGTACCTGACCGCTGAAGAAAACCTGAAACTGGTTTGCAAGATAAAAGACATTCATTATGACAAGGTAAAAGAAAAGCTGGAAGTCGTGGGACTACTGGAGCGAAAAGACAGCAAATTCAGAACGTTCTCTCTGGGTATGAAACAGCGGCTTGCCATTGCTTCGGCCTTATTGAACGATCCGGAAATCCTGATTCTGGACGAACCGACAAACGGATTGGATCCGCAGGGAATCCGCCAGATCAGGGATATTATCAAATTTATTGCCGCTAACGGCACCACTATTCTCTTAGCCTCTCACCTTTTGGACGAAGTGGAAAAAGTATGTTCGCATGTAGTAGTCCTTCGCAAAGGGGAAATACTATATACCGGAACAGTTGACGGAATTATTTCCAATGAAGGCTTTTTCGAATTACAGTCTGAAAACAACAGCGCATTAAAACTTGTTTTAGAAAAAATTGATGCCGTTGAAAAAATTGATGAAGAAGACGGAAAACTTTTTGTTTACCTGAAAGCTCCGCTGGAAGCTTCGGCACTTAACCAGCATTTATTTCAAAACAACATTGTACTGAACCACCTGGTTAAACGCAAACACAGTCTTGAAGAACAGTTTTTACAACTAACCAGCAACCGTTAATCATCAATCAACAAATCAACATTATGAAACGTCTTTTAGATATCGAACTTCAAAAACTATGGAAAAATAAAGCCAGCAGGGTTTTAATATTGTGCTACTTTATTCTGCTTTCCTTTATAGCCCTGATTGCTACAATAAAATTTGAATTTGGGAATTTCAAATTGCATATTGCCGAACAGGGTATTTTTAATTTCCCTTATATCTGGCACTTCAACACCTGGATTGCCTCCATTTTAAAGCTGTTTTTAGCCATTGTAATCGTTTCCATGATGGCAAACGAATACAGCTACGGCACGTTAAAACAAAACCTCATCGATGGTTTAAGTAAAAAAGAATTCATCAAATCCAAATTCCTGACCGTACTGCTTTTTGCTTTCGGCTCCACTGTTTTTGTGTTTGTACTGTCGCTTATTTTGGGATACAGCTATTCTTCCTACAATGAGTTTAGCATTGTTTTTTCAGACATGGAATACCTTTTTGCCTATTTCATCCGGCTGACCGCTTTCTTTTCTTTCTGTTTATTCTTAGGAATACTGGTAAAACGTTCCGCTTTTGCATTGGGTTTCCTGCTGGTTTGGAGCATCATCGAATCCATAGCGATCGGGTTAATGCGATGGCAAATCTTTAAGGGTACCGATATTTACGAAAAAGTAAGCCGTTTTTTCCCGTTGGAATCCATGAGCAACCTGATCAAAGAACCGTTTACCAGGCTTTCGGTAATCAACCAGTTAGGAGCAACAATAAGCGGGGCAAATCTTGAAAAAGACTATAGCGTGCAAATCGGCGACATTATCATTGTGATTACCTGGACCGTTATTTTTATGTTAATGTCCTATAAAATTCTGAAAAAACGAGATTTATAGTATCTTTGCGGTTACTATGCATGTATATATAAACCGCTACTTAACAGCACTTTTACTGTTGTTTTCGACAACAATTTTTGCTCAATATATTCAGGTAACTGAAAATTACACAGACGACCAGTTAGTCCGGGACAAGCTTTTTAACAGTTCTTGTGCCCAGGTATCCAATATTTCCATAAACGGTTACACGTTTAATGACGGAAAAAAAAGTTACGGCTATTTCCAGGGAGTCAATGGTTTCCCGTTCAATGACGGTATTATCATTACTACCGGAAAAGCAGTTTCGGCTGTTGGCCCCAATGCTTCTATTCTGAGCGAAGGGCCTTCCAGTTGGGCAGGCGATCAGGATCTGGAGCAGGCTATTGGCGAAAACAACACGATTAATGCTACGGTATTGGAATTTGATTTTATTCCGATCTCCAATAAAATGAGTTTCGACTATGTTTTTGCATCCGAACAGTATTTAACCAGCCCGAGTCCGAATCAATGTAATTATTCCGATGGTTTTGCTTTCCTGTTAAAAGAAACCGGAGCCCAGCAATACCAGAACTTAGCGGTTGTACCGGGTACCAGTATTCCGGTAAAAGTAACCACCGTTCGCGGTCCCGGAACCATTTGCCCGGAAGCCAATGCCCAGTATTTTGGCGGCTTCAACCAGGTGCAGAGTCCTACTAACTACAACGGCCAGACAGCAACCCTAAGAGCGGAAGCAACCGTAATTCCCGGAAACACCTATCACATCAAGCTTGTAATAGCCGATCAGGGAAATCAATACTATGACTCGGCTATCTTCCTGAAAGGCGGTAGTTTTAATATTGAAACCGATTTGGGTCCGGATCGCTTAATCGCAACCGGAAATCCGGTTTGTCACGGCGAAAATGTCACTATAGATGCAACCCAAACCGGAGTAAACGCTTACCAGTGGTATACCGTTCAGAATAATGTTGCGACCATCATTCCCGGAGCAACCAACCCTACTTATACCGTAACGCAGCCGGGAACATACCGCGTGGAAACAGCCATTACAACAGCAGGCGGCAACTGTACTTCCAGCAGCCAGATTGTCATTGAATATACCGATCTGTTAACCCCGAATAATGCCACTTTAATACAATGTGACGATGCTACCCAGAACGGTATCACAAAATTCAATTTAACGCTTGCCGATAACGATATTAAAAGCACTATTGCTGCGGGAACAACCACATCCATAAATTATTACCCTACGCTTCAGGATGCCCAGAATTTAACCGGGTTAATTGCTAATCCTACGGCATATCAGAACACTACAGCCAACACCGACACGGTTACAGCACGAATTATCAGCCAGTATAACTGCGTGGCTTATGCCACTGTAACGCTACAGGTAGCGAACAATACAATTGCAACCTTACCGCCACAAAAACAATGTGATAACGATGGTACCCTGGACGGCAGAACCGCTTTCGACCTGAATGCCATAACGCCATTATTTACAGGATTACCGGCCGGTGCCAATGTTCAGTATTTTGCAACCATAGACAATGCCTTGTCTGTTACCAGCCCGTTAAGCTCCCCATACATCAATACCACTCCGAATCAGCAGGTTATTTATGCCCGCGTGGTTAACGGTTCCGACTGTTACGGTATTTCACCGGTAACCTTAGTTGTAAACAGTTTTAACGGTGCCAATATTCAGAATGAAACAAAAACCATCTGTCCGGGCGGTACCGTAATATTAAGTGCTCCGGCAGGATTTACATACGAATGGAATACAAATCCGGTAAAAACTACCCTGACAATCACGGTAGACCAGGCAGGAAGTTATGCCGTTAAAATCACCAATGCCGACGGTTGCAGTGTTACCAAGACCTTTACCGTGGCAGCCTCTGCTCCGGCAACGATACTTTCAATAACGGTAAATGACTTTAATTTCAACCAGAATTCGGCAACAGTTAACTACCAGGGGCCGGGTTCTTATGAATTTTCATTAGATAATGCTACTTTCCAGAGTTCGCCTACATTTACCAATCTTGAACCCGGAGAATATATCGTATATGTAAAAGACACTAAAGGATGTGCTACCGTAAACAAAACATTCTTTGTTTTAGACTATCCCCGTTTCTTCACACCCAATGGCGATGGTTATAACGACGTATGGCGAATTCCGTACCTGAGCCGGTATCCGAATGCCAAAGTGGCTATTTTTGACCGCTACGGCAAGCTGTTGTATTTCTTTAAAGGCGGCGGCGGCTGGAATGGAGTGTATAACGGACGGGATCTTCCTTCGACCGATTACTGGTTTACAATTACATTCGATACCGGAAGAGTTGTTAAAGGACATTTTTCGATGTTACGCTAAAAAAATTGTCCAAACGAGCCTGTTTTTTACTAATTTTAGTTCCAATTTAAATTCGTTTAATATGCTCGATTTGAACTTTTCCCCTTTCCCGATACTGGAAACGGAACGATTACGATTGCGACAAATCACAGAACAAGATGGCCAGGAGATGTTCCTGCTTCGTTCCAACCCGGAAACCATGCAATATATCCCCCGGGAATTGCCTAAAAATATTGATGATGCCATTGCGCATATTCAATATATGGAAGAACTGCGGCTAACCAACGAATGTCTGAACTGGGCCATTACGCTAAAAGGCGAGGATAAAGTTATTGGTCTGATCGGATACTTCCGTCCGCAGCCGGAAAACCACAGAGCAGAAATAGGTTATATGCTTTCACCGGATCATCAGCGAAAAGGGATCATTCAGGAAGCCTTGACAAAAGCAATTACCTATGGCTTTGACGACTTGAAACTGCATTCCATTATTGCCATTACCGATACGGAAAACGATGCCTCCTGGAAACTGCTTGAAAAGAACAACTTTGTAAGAGAAGGTCATTTCAGGGAAGACACTTATTGGAACGGACGTTTTTCAGACAGTTATATTTATGCATTACGCAACAAATCATAAACAAAAAACCATCATAAGTATATGATGGTTTTTTTATGAATATTGTTTCTTTTTTTATTGTACTGCTAACTGCGCATTGATGTTTCCATAGCCGAAATTAGCATTTTTAGTCGGATAGAAACTGGAAGACTGTTTCATTTTATTCAGTACCTGATCTCTTGTCCAGCCCGGGTTTTTAGCCCAGACCAAAGCCGCGATACCCGCTGTAGTTGCTGTTGCTACCGAAGAACCGCCCACATAATTGGCCTGATTGTTATAATAGCTCAATACCGGAACATTGTTGTTTGTTCCTGTTCGTTCCATTACAATGGTAAAATCGATTTTACCACCTTTATGACACACATCACACTCCTGAACCGTTTGCCCTTCTTTCACTCCGGTTACGGCAACTGCTTCATTCATGGAAGCCGGGAAAATAACGCCTGCAAAATTGGTAAAACTCGTGGAAGTTCCTCCGGCACAGAAAATAAGTTTGCCTTTGCCATAGGCATATTTCACACCGTCTTCAATTTTTCCAATGGAAATAATATGTCCCATAGACATGGAAATGATTTTCACATTACTGTTATTGCCTAATGCTGTAAAGGCTAATTTCACGCCTTCCTGCTCATGATAACCGTCCAGGACCACATTCGATGCCGCGCGGTACACGATCAGGCTGGAATTATAGGCTACACCCACCGGTAAACCGCTGTTGTTTCTGGGTGCTGTGGCAACAGAGGCCATACTGGTTCCGTGACCACACTGATCGTCCGGACCGTCAAATCCTGTAGACCATGGCCAAACCGAATCCACATAAACGCCAAAACGCTGTACTGTTCTTCCGGAAGAATAGCCGGTGTTAAAGCTGCTGCCCATTAAAGTCTGCTGTGGCGACAATCCGGTATCCACCACACCAATGGTAACACCGCTTCCGGTACTGTAACTCCAGGCACCCGGAATATTGTGTTTGTAAAAATTCCACGGCACTCTTGCATTGGGAGCAATCGTAGTATAATCGGCTGTAGCGATCGTAGCCGAAGCAAATCCGCATCCGGAGCTGGAGCTCACTTCTGCGCCATAAACCGGACGTTCCTGTGCCGCATCAAAATAACGGTAATTCGCCGGTTCGATATAGCGTATATTCGCTTCTTTTAATAAAGCCTCCAGTGTTTCTCTTTTTTTGATAACCACATCAATCTGGTTCAGATCGGCATCTTCTTTAATAATTGTTTCCCGCTCCGAACGTTTTTCAGAGTCCAGAATAATATTTTTTAAACGTGTTTTGATCTCTTTTCCTTTTTTGGAGGTCTGTCCGACGAAATCATCGGCATTTTCACCAAAACCAATGGTAACCATATTATCACCTCTGATTATAGCACTCCACAATAACTGATAGCCGCCATCTTTCCAGTGGAAGCTTCCTTTGGTACTGCTGATGGCATCAATCCGGGAATTGATCACTGCCCTTGACAGCGTGTCTTTTTGAAAGGTTAGCAAACTTTCGTCCTGTGCTGTAGAACTGGTTTCGTCTCTGGAACAGGCGGTAAAAATGATCATGCCTAATAAAGCTAACTTAAAATAGTTTTTTTTCATTATTCATTAGATTTAAGGGTTACATTCTCTAAAAATAACAATAATTTTAACACAAACATTATTGAAATGTAACAATTTTCACCAAAAAAGTATTTTAATCCAATAAAAGCTCGCGCTTTGTGAGGTTTCAACAGGCGGCACTCCTAAAATAATGCTACCTTTAACCAAAATTCGAAACCATGAAAAAACTATTCCTTTTTCTTGTATTATGCATCGTTCAGACCGGTTTTTCGCAGGATAATCCCACGACCTACTTTTTGATCCGGCATGCCGAAAAGGTCGATAATTCCAAAGATCCGGATTTATCGGAAGCCGGCAGGGAAAGAGCATTGGCCTGGCGTGCTATTTTTTCGGATATTCCGTTTAACGCCGTGTACAGTTCTGATTTTAAACGAACCAGACAGACGGCCGCACCAACGGCGGAAAAGAACAAAACAGCGATTCAGATATACGACCACAAGAACGTGAACATTGAAAAGTTTAAACAGGAAACAAAAGGCAAAACCGTTTTAGTTGTCGGCCACAGCAATTCCATATCCAATTTTGTAAACCTGCTGATCGGGGAGCAAAAATATACCGAAATTGACGAAACCATTTTTGGCAACCTTTATATGGTAACCTTGTTAAACGGTAAAGTAACACATTCCCTTCTGAAATTATAAAAAAGAAGAAGACTGCCGTATGGCAGTCTTCTTGATCAAAAAACCAACTATTATATCCCGGATATTAGAACTTCATTCCAACCCCTAATCCCAATATCCAAGGATTAATTTTTACATCTGCCGGAATACTCAGCCCTGGTGCCAGGTTTGAAGCATCAACCGTTACGTCCGTTTTCAGGAACAAACGTTTTACATCGGCATTTATGAAGAAAGTATCATTCAGCATCAAGTCAAAACCAGCCTGAACCGCATACCCTAATGCATTATCATATTTTACATCTTTTACAGTATTTCCTTCTTTTACATCATAGAAGAACGTATAGTTCAATCCTGCTCCTACATAAGGTTTGAATACTTTTTCGCCCAATGGGAAAAAGTGATACTGAACAGTCAAAGTAGGTGGCAGTAAACGAACAGAACCCAAATCGACATCTGCTTTAGTCGGACCGCCAACAGCTGAAATATCCGAACCTACTGTATGTACATCGTGTTTTGTAGTTCCTAAAATCAATTCTACAGCAATATTTTTAGTAAAGAAATATGAGAAATCCAGCTCCGGAACGATCGTATTGGAAAGCGAAACATCCCCTCCGATAATACCAATATCTGCACTTTCATTTGGCACTACTCCGATACCTCTAAGTCTAACCTGCCATTTTTTAAAATCTTGCTGTGTGTTTTCTTTTTCCTGTGCCTGCATAAAGTTTACACCAAGAAAAGTAAAGATAATTGCTAAAAAAGTTATTTTTTTCATTTCAGTGATTGTTTAATATTTACAAGACAAAATTAGCCCCATTGAATCCAATAAAAACTGACAAAAATCATAGTATAAAAATTATTTTCGAATGGAATTAAAACTTTAAAATTTTCCTGATTCGCTTTTTGTTCTTACATTTGCCGTCCTATGCTAAAAACAGTCAACATACTTAACAAAAGAGCGAAATTCGACTACGAAATACTCGAAAAGTATACCGCCGGTATTGTATTAACCGGGACTGAGATCAAGTCTATTCGTTTGGGAAAAGCTTCTATTGCCGAAAGTTTCTGTGAATTTCACGGTCATGAACTTTTTGTAATCAATTCCCATATTGAAGAATACCTTTACGGCACGCACTACAACCACAAAGCAAAAAGCGAGCGCAAACTGTTATTAAACCGGAAAGAACTGAAAAGTCTTTTAAAAAGTATGCAGAATAAAGGGCTTACCATTATTCCGTTGCGTCTTTTTACCAACGAAAAAGGACTGGCCAAATTAGACATTGCCCTTTGCCGCGGTAAGAAAAACTTTGACAAGCGCGAAACGATAAAAGACCGCGACAACAAGCGTGACTTAGACCGTATTAAAAAAGTACACTAAATTTTACCGGAAAAGCTATTTCTAAATTGATATTTTATGACTAAAATTGTCATGAAATTCAACAACTATGAAAACACTTCTCAAAAACGCACGGGAACAAAAAGGACTCAAAACACGGGAAGTGGCACAATTGCTTCATATTGACCAGGCTTTGATTAGTAAATTCGAAAACGGCCTGCGCAAACCAACACGGGAACAGCTCTCCAAACTGGCTGCCTTACTGGAAATCGATTTTGAAACCCTGCTGGTGGCATGGCTGAAAGAAAAGATCCTCTACGAGATCGGACAGGACGAATATGCCCTGAAAGCCATTCAGCTTGCCGAAGAAGAGATCAAATTCAATGCTTTCCAAAAAGCCTATCCCATTTCGGCACGGCTTCAGCTTTTACTGAATGAAATTGACAATCTGAAAGAAAAAGCAGACCGGTTCCGGCAATTTGAAACGGAAAAAGTTACCCGCATACTGGAACTGGAATACACCTTTGAAAGCAATCAGCTGGAAGGCAACACCCTTTCGCTGGACGAAACAAGTGCAGTTCTTTTCCAGGGCCTCACCATAGCCGGAAAAAGCATGCGCGAACACCTGGAAACCATCAACCATCAGGAAGCCATCCGTCATTTAAAACAGCTTGTTGAACGAAACGGCGCCCTGTCTGAAAAAGATCTTTTCTCGCTCCACAATATGATTATCAGGGGTATTCATCCGGAAGCATCCGGAAAATACCGTACCGAAGTGCTGAACACGCCGGAAAGCGCCTATATTCCTCCGGCACCGACATTGATTCAGAAACAAATCGCCGATAGTTTTATGTGGTATGAAACCAATAAAAACAAACTGCACCCGGTGGTATTAGCTGCCGAAATGCTGGAACAACTCCTTTCCATCCAGCCATTCCTTAACGGAAACGGAAAAGTTGCCCGTTTGTTCATGAACTTCATTTTACTGCAAAACGGTTTTGTAGTTGCCAATATTAAAGGCAATCAGGAATACCGTATGCTGTTTGCTAAAATATGCGAAACGGCGGCGCTTACCAAAGACAAAGAACCTTTACTGGTGTTTATTGCGCTGGCCGAAAAAGAAAGTCTGGAACGCTACCTGAACGTACTGGTACAAAATTAAAACGCCCGATTTAAGTATCGGGCGTTTTCTATATTTTAGTTTTTATCTTCCAGTAAAGGCACGAAACGGAAATCGCCGAATTCGTGTTTTTCAAACTGTGTTTCATTTTTGCGGATCAGCAGCGTCATGACCTGAACATCTTCGCCCAAAGGAATTACCAGCCTTCCGCCTATTTTTAACTGTGCCATTAAAGGCTGCGGAATAAACGGCGCTCCGGCAGTTACGATAATACTGTCAAAAGGTGCAAAATTAGGCAGTCCTTTATAGCCGTCGCCAAACGACAAATGTTTCGGACGCATTCCCAGTTTCGGCAGCAATAACGAAGTGGTTTTAAACAGTTCGTTCTGACGCTCCACGCTGAACACTTTGGCACCCATCGTACACAAAACAGCCGTCTGATAGCCGGAACCGGTACCGATCTCCAATACCTTATCGTCTTTTTTCACCTGTAATAATTCCGACTGAAAAGCTACCGTATAGGGCTGCGAAATCGTCTGCCCGGCACCAATCGGGAAAGCTTTGTCCTGATAGGCAAAATCTTCAAAACTGGAGTTTAAAAATAAGTGTCGCGGAATTTTCTTGATGGCATCCAATACGTTTCTGTCCGTGATACCTTTCTGTTGTAAAACGGTTACTAACTGATTACGAAGTCCTTGATGTTTGGCAGTATCTTTCAATTTTATGGCAATTAATTATCGGTAAAAATAGCAAACAAATTTACAATTTGAAATCCATCATCTGAAATTATTAACAGCCTATTTCGCTTTAAAAAATCATCCAACTTTTGAATTTGAAATATAAGATTTTAAATCTAAATGGTTTATTTTTGTTGAAAATAGATAATCATGCTAAAAGTTGGCGTATTGGGTGCCGGTCACCTTGGAAAAATACATTTGCGATTACTCAATCAATCTGAAAAATACGAATTAATAGGATTCTATGACCCGAATGCCGAGAATGCTGAAAAAGTGGCTCAGGAATTTGGTTATACAAAATTCGACTCTATAACTGCTTTAATCAACGCTGTCGATGTAGTCGATATCGTTACGCCTACCCTTTCCCACTTTGAATGTGCCAAAGAAGCCATTGAAAACGGGAAGCATGTTTTCCTGGAAAAACCCATTGCAAACACCGTGGAAGAAGCCAATGAAATCATTGTACTGGCAAACAAATACCAGGTAAAAGGTCAGGTAGGTCATGTGGAGCGCTTTAATCCGGCTTTTAAAGCGGTTAAAGATAAAATCGAAAATCCGATGTTTATCGAAACCCACCGTTTAGCCGAATTCAACCCGCGCGGTACGGATGTTCCGGTGGTGCTGGATTTAATGATCCACGATATCGATGCTATTTTAAGCGTCGTGAAATCGAAGGTAAAAAACATCAGTGCGAGCGGTGTATCGGTAATTAGTGATTCTCCGGATATTGCCAATGCCCGTATTGAATTTGAAAACGGCTGTGTGGCCAATGTCACTTCCAGTCGTATCTCGATGAAAAACATGCGTAAAGCCCGTTTTTTCCAGAAAGATGCCTATATCTCTGTGGATTACCTGGACAAAGTATGTGAAGTGGTAAAAATGAAAGATGCACCGGAAATTCCGGGTGATTTCGATATGATTTTACAAAATGCAGAAGGAGTTAAAAAACAAATCTATTACGACAATCCGTCTGTAGTACAAAACAATGCTATTTTAGACGAATTGGAAACATTTGCCGATGCCATCAACAACAATACAACACCAATTGTAACGCTGGAAGACGGAACGGAAGCTTTGCGTATAGCCCACCAGATTATCAACTGTTTCAGTAACTAAGCTAGCAGGACATGATCGATACAGTATTATCAGATACGGAAACCCTGATTCGGTTCGCTATAATTTGCGGAGCGACCCTGCTTTTTTCGTATTTTTTCAATTTGTATCTGAAAAGACTCATCCTTAAAAAATCCGGCATTATCGATAATGATCCTACCAATTATGTTTTTTTCAAACATTTTGCAACGGCGGTCATCTATCTTTTCGGTTTCGGATGGGCTTTACTAACACTGCCAATTGCCAAAACATACGGTCATTCATTACTTGCCGGAGCAGGTGTAACCACCCTGATTGCCGGTTTTGCCTCACAGCAGGCTCTGAGTAATATTGTAGGCGGAATTTTTATACTGATTTTCAAACCGTTCCGGGTAAACGATTATATTGAATTTCAGGGAAAATCCGGACGGGTCATGGAAGTCAACCTTCACGACACCATTATTCAGGATGATGCCGGCAATACAATAGTAATCCCGAACACATTACTATCCAACGGAATAATAACAAACATTAAAAAACAACCATAAAATGAAAAACATAGCTGTAATCGGAGCCGGAACAATGGGTAACGGAATTGCGCATACTTTTGCACAAAGCGGTTTTAAAGTATTATTAATTGATATTTCTGAAAAATCTTTAGAAAAAGGAATGGCAACAATCGTTGGGAATTTAGACCGAATGATTGCAAAAGGAACCATTACCGAAGCCGATAAAAAAGCAACAATTGAAAACATCATTACCTATACCGACATTGCAGACGGAGTGGTAAATGCTGATTTAGTGGTAGAAGCGGCTACAGAAAATGTAACTTTAAAGCTAAACATCTTCAAACAACTGAGTGAAGTTTGTGGTGAAAACACCATTTTAGCGTCCAATACTTCTTCAATTTCCATTACACAAATCGCTTCTGTGGTTAAAAATCCGGAGCGTGTAATCGGTATGCACTTTATGAACCCGGTGCCTATCATGAAACTGGTAGAAATCATCCGTGGTTACAATACTACAGACGAAGTGACCAAAACCATTATGGATTTATCGGTAGCTTTAGGAAAAACACCGGTTGAAGTAAACGATTATCCGGGATTTGTAGCCAACAGAATTTTAATGCCGATGATTAACGAATCTATCGAAACCTTATACAACGGTGTGGCCGGCGTACAGGAAATCGACACCGTTATGAAATTAGGAATGGCACACCCTATGGGACCATTACAATTAGCAGATTTTATCGGTTTGGACGTTTGTCTTTCAATTTTAAACGTAATGTATGACGGATTCAAAAATCCTAAATATGCTCCATGTCCTTTATTGGTAAACATGGTAATGGCAGGAAAATTAGGCGTGAAATCCGGAGAAGGATTCTATGACTATTCGGAAAGCAAAAAAGCAGAGAAAGTAGCGAAAATGTTCGCATAATCACAACGATACACTATTGACAATTGGTATCCGGCAGGTTATCAATTGTCAATTTTTAATTTAAACACAAAATGGCGATAATAAAACCTTTTAAAGCAGTTCATCCCACAGCAGACAAAGTAAGCCTGGTTACTTCCCGCTCCTACGACGATTATGGGGCTGCGGAACTGGCGGCTTACCTGGAATTCAATCCGTTTTCTTTTTTGCATATCCTGAATCCGGCTTATGTGAACCAGCAAAAGATCGGATTTGACAAACGCTTTAAAATGGTCGCCCATAAATATGCCGATTTTAAAAAAGAAGGCATTTTGGTTCAGGAAGAAACAGCTGTACTGTATGTTTACCGGATTGAAACCAAAAACCACATTTTTACCGGAATCCTGGCTGGAACCTCGGTAGAAGATTACCAGCAAAATCATATCCGCAAACACGAAGACACGCTGCAATACCGCGTGGATCTGTTTAAGGATTACCTGCATCAGACCGGATTCAATACCGAACCCGTTTTGATGACCTATCAGGACAATTCCGTTTTAAACGAATGGATAACGTCCAAAACCGCAGAACGTCCTTTACTGGAGTTCTCAACAACCAATAAGGAAAAACACACCCTTTGGAAAATTGCAGATGAAAAGGAGATTCAGTGGTTACAGGAGCAATTCGCGACGGTTGGCGATTTTTATATCGCAGACGGCCACCACCGCTCTGCCTCTGCCGAGTTATTATACGAACAGGACAAAGATTCAGGCAATGAAAACCTGAATTACTTTATGAGTTATTTAATTGCCGATAGTAATGTAAAAATATACGAATACAACCGCCTGATCCGCGATTTGAACGGTTATACCAAAGAGGATTTTATTAAAAAATTAGCCGACAATTTTGTCATCAAAAGCAAGAAACAGGAATTATGGAAACCCAAGCACAAATTTGAGTTTGGTATGTATCTTGATGGGGAGTTTTATACCCTGAAACTAAAGGAAGAAAACTTTACCTTTGATAATGCTCTTGCCGGACTGGATGCCCAGATTTTATATACAACGGTTTTACAGCCGATTTTAGGGATTGACGATTTGCGTACCGACGACCGTATTGCCTACATTGCCGGAAGTAAATCGATCACCAACATTAAAGAAATGGTAGACAGCGGCGAATTTGAAATTGGTTTTATGCTGTTTCCTACCAATATTTCGGAAATTAAGGATCTGGCCGATGCCAATCTGATCATGCCGCCAAAAAGCACCTATATTGAACCCAAGTTCAGGAGCGGACTGGTTGTTTATGAGATATAACGATCCTTTGTAAATTATAATGTTACAGCAAATGACAATAAAAGAAAACCTACTCGCTATAAAAAATTCGCTTCCGGAACCGGTTACCCTGGTAGCGGTTTCGAAAACCAAACCGGTATCGGATCTGATGGAAGCCTATGAAGCCGGGCAGCGCATTTTCGGGGAAAACAAGATCCAGGAAATGACGGACAAATGGGAACAGCTGCCAAAAGATATTCAATGGCACATGATTGGTCACGTACAGTCCAACAAAGTCAAGTATATGGCTTCTTATGTGACCCTTGTTCACGGAGTAGACAGCTTGAAATTATTACAGGAAATCAACAAACAGGCCAAGAAACACGACCGTGTTATCGACTGCCTGCTGCAAATATATATCGCTGAGGAAGAAAGCAAATTCGGACTGGATGCAAATGAGTTAAACGAATTGCTGCAGTCGGAAACATTTAAGGAATTACAGCACATTCGCGTGATCGGATTAATGGGAATGGCCACTTTTACCGACAGCGAAGCACAAATAAAAAAGGAGTTTCAAAATTTAAAAGCTATTTTTGACAGCACAAAAGGAATTACCGCTGCCAATTTTGATCTATCGGTATTGTCCATGGGAATGTCGGGCGACTATAAAATCGCCATTGCCTGCGGAAGCACCATGGTTCGGATAGGAAGCAGTATCTTTGGAACGCGATAATAGAAAACGTTATAAACTAAGAACAGAATTTGTACGCTATATTAGACATAGAGACAACCGGAGGGCAATTTAACGAAGAAGGAATAACGGAAATTGCCATCTATAAATTTGATGGACATGAAGTTGTCGATCAGTTTATCAGCCTTATTAATCCCGAAATACCAATTCAGCCGTTTGTTGTAAAACTTACCGGGATCAATAATGCTATGCTGCGTTCTGCTCCTAAATTTTATGAAGTTGCAAAGCGGATCATTGAAATTACCCAGGATTGCATCATCGTAGCCCATAATGCTTCTTTTGATTACCGCATCCTGCGTACGGAATTCAGACGCCTGGGATATGACTTCAACAGCAATACCATCTGTACCGTTGAATTATCTAAAAAATTAATTCCGGACCAGCCTTCCTATAGTTTAGGGAAACTGGTGCGAAGCCTTGGTATTCCTATTGCCGACAGGCACCGGGCCACCGGAGATGCGATGGCAACCGTTAAGCTTTTTAAAATGCTTTTGGCAAAAGATGTCAAAAAGGAAATTATTACAAGCTTTGTCAAAAAAGAAATAAAAACCGGAATTTCCCCGAAATTACTGGACATCGTGGAAGCGATTCCCGCCAAAACCGGTATCTATTATATTCACCGCGAAGACGGAACCATTATTTATATTGGCAAAAGCAAAAACATCAAAAAACGCGTTAACCAGCACTTTACAGGAACCTCGCGAAAAGCAAAACGAATACAGCAGGAAGTTTTTGCGGTTACTTTTGAAGAAACCGGAAACGAACTGGTTGCATTGCTAAAAGAAAGCGAGGAAATAAAAGTAAACAAGCCCGTTTACAACAGATCACAGCGAAAAACAATTTTTCCCTGGGCTTTATATGCCGAAAAAAATAAGGAAGGCTATCTGGCCTTACGCCTCGCCAAAGCCGACGGACGCAAAAAAGAAGTCACTTCTTTTGCTACGCTGGTTGAAGGCAAGAATTTTTTGCATAAAATAACTGCCGAATACCAGTTATGCCAGAAAATAAACGGTTTATACGACACTAAAAAAGGCTGCTTTCAGTACGATATCAAGCAATGCCACGGTGCCTGCATTGGCAAAGAAGCTGCTGCCGATTACAATGTCAGGGTTCAGGATTTCCTGAACAACCACCAGTTCCAGAATCAGAATATGGTTATTGTAGACCGGGGAAGAAGCATTGATGAAAGAAGTGCTATTTTAGTTGAAAACGGGATCTACAAAGGCTATTGCTTTTACGATCTTAACTACCAGATTAACAATATTGACATCCTTAAAAAGATCATTATCCCGATGCAGCACAACAGGGATACCCGGAATATCATTCAGAATTACCTGCGCAAAAAGAAAGTTAGCAAAGTAGTCACCTTTTAAATCCAGTGCGAGTATGAGGGTATTAAAAACCAAATACGACATTTTCAGGCAGAAAACGTATATTGTTATTTACGGTTCCAACACTTTTGGCGGACGTCTTTTTGACTTAGCCCTTCTGGGTGTGATTTTGTTGAGTGTCCTTTTAGTCATGCTTGAATCGGTACAGAAACTGGATGCCAAATACCATACTTTTCTCGTGGTTTCGGAATGGATCATTACTGTTTTTTTCAGTATTGAATATGCCCTCCGGATCATTTGCAACAAGCGTCCCTTAAAATATATTTTCAGTTTTTACGGCCTGGTCGACCTGATTTCCATTTTACCGATGTATTTATCCTTTTTTATTCCGGGATCCAAAATACTATCGGTGGTACGGGCTTTGCGTTTACTGCGTTTGTTCGGTATTTTAAACCTGGTGCATTTCACCGGACAGGAATCCCAGCTTAAACTGGCCATAAAAGCCAGCCGTACTAAAATTATTGTTTTTATCTATTTTATCCTGGTGGTTTCCATTCTTTTAGGCGCCATCATGTATGTTATTGAAAGTCCGGAAAGCGGTTTTACCAGCATTCCGGTGAGCATTTACTGGTGTGTGGTTACGCTCACAACCGTTGGTTACGGCGATATTGCCCCGGTAACGACCTTAGGGCAGATTATTGCCGCCTTTATCATGATCATGGGTTACGGCATTATTGCGGTTCCTACCGGAATAGTAACGGCCGAGTTTGCCAATGCCAAAAGAAATACCACCGACACGGAAGGTAAAAAAGTATGTCCTTCCTGTACGACTATAATTTATAATCAAGACTCCCGCTATTGTCATCACTGCGGGGAAAAATTAAGTAATGACTAACTATTTAATCACCATAATCGGTCCGACCGCTATCGGTAAAACCGCTTTGAGCATTACACTCGCAAAGCATTTTAACTGTGAGATCCTTTCCTGCGACAGCCGTCAGTTTTTTAAAGAAATGACCATCGGGACGGCCGTGCCTTCTGCTGAAGAATTAGCGGCAGCACCGCATCATTTTATCCAGAACAAATCGGTATTTGACGACTATACGGTGGGCGATTTCGAAAGGGAAGCCGTTACTTTACTCGATACACTATTCCTGAAGAACAACATCCAGATTATGGTTGGCGGTTCCGGATTATACGTTAATGCCGTTTTAAAAGGTTTTGATGATTTTCCGGACATAGCTCCTTCCGTTCGGGAGAACATCCGGGAAAACTTCGAAAACCACGGCATAACATACCTGCAAAACGAGTTACAGCAACGCGACCCGGACTATTACACCAAAATCCTTCAGGAAAATCCGCAAACCCTGCAAAATCCCCAGCGCATGATGCGTTTTGTGGAAGTTTGCATTGGCAGCGGCAAGACCTATTCTTCTTTCCTGAATCAGAAAAAAAACAGCCGCAATTTCACGCCTATAGTGATTGGTCTGGAAGCCGACAGAGAACTCATGTATGACCGCATTAACCAAAGAGTTGACCTCATGTTGCAGGCCGGGCTTTTAAAAGAAGCCGAATCGCTTTATGCTAATAAAGCGTTAAACGCTTTACAAACGGTGGGTTATCGCGAATTATTTAGTTACTTTGACGGCGATTTCACATTCGATTTTGCTGTTGAAGAAATAAAAAAGAATACACGCCGTTTCGCAAAACGTCAGATGACCTGGTTCAAACGGACGGAAAATGCAAAATGGTTTGATTTTAAAGCTTCGCCCCAAAACATTATCGATTATGTGAAGCAGCAAATTCAAAATTCATAATCATGCCAATAGCACCCGATTTTACTTCCGTTTATGAACACGAATGGGAGATCAATTTTACCCAATGTACTCCATACGGGCTTCTGAAATATGTAGACCTTTGTAACATACTGCAGCTAACCGCCGCCGAGCATTCCATTCATGGCGGATTGAGCTTTAACGACATGCAGGAACACGATCAGGCCTGGGTTTTAAGCCGGATCCGCGTGGAAATAACCGATACTTTACCCAAATGGATGGACAAGGTAATCGTAAAAACATGGATTGAAGATTTACAGGGCTCCCGCTCTATCCGTAATATTGAAATGTACCTGAATGGTAAAAAAATAGCCGGTGCCACCACCTATTGGGCTGTTTTTAATACCAAACTGAGAAAAGCGGAAGCGCTGGCTTTACCGCACGAGCATTTTGAAAAATATCCCGACCGCCACGCTACCGAACACAGCTTTTCACGGATTAACGTGACCCGGGAAGCCGAAAAAGTGACCAACCGGACCATTGTACTCTCCGATCTGGATATCGTTAATCACGTAAACAATGTGAAATACCTGGAATGGTGCCTCGACACTCTGGATACCAGACAGGTCTTAAAACAGGGCCTCAAAAGTTTTGAAATGAATTTTCTGAGAGAGCTCAATTTAAACGATCAGGTAACGATTCACCGGGATCAGGAAGCAGATCAGACATATTTTTCGGTTACTAAAGACAATAAAGTAAGTTTTGCTTTATTGCTGGACTGGAAAGCATAAAAATATAAAAAGCTCCTTTACAGGAGCTTTTTTGTTTCAGAGTAGATAGGGTGTTATTCTGCAACTTTATTTTTGATTACCAAACGGAAACCTTCACCGTGGATGTTCAGAATCTCAACATCTTCGTCCTGTTTCAGGTATTTACGCAATTTGGCGATATAAACGTCCATACTTCTTGAGGTAAAGTAATTGTCGTCTCTCCAGATTTTTGTTAGTGCTAACTCTCTTGGCATTAAGTCATTTTCATGCAAAGCAAGCATTTTAAGCAATTCGTTCTCTTTTGGAGATAATTTGATCGGCTCCTCATTCTGGAAAGATAAGAAACGTAATTTTGAGTTCAAATGGAATTTACCGATGATAAATTCAAACTTCGTATTATCTGTTTTAACTTCCGATGCTTTACGCTGAATAATTGCTTTGATTTTCATCAGCAATACTTCCGAATCAAAAGGTTTGTTCAAATAATCATCTGCTCCTACTTTGTATCCTTTTAACACATCCTCTTTCATGGATTTTGCCGTTAAAAAGATAATAGGCACTTCTTTATTTTTTTCGCGGATTTCTCTCGCTAGTGTATAACCATCTTTGTAAGGCATCATCACATCAAGAATGCATAAATCGAAATTATCTTTCTTGAATTTTTCGAAACCTTCCATACCATTTTTGGCTAAAGTAACTTCAAAATCGTTTATTAAAAGGTAATCTTTGAGCACTGCTCCAAAATTGGGGTCATCTTCTACTAAAAGAATTTTTTTGTTAGTCGTATCCATATCATTAATTTATTAGTGGCATTTTAATTATAAAGGTACTTCCTTTACCTTTTTCGCTTTCTACAAATATCTGACCGTTATGGTCTTCAATAATCCTTTTCACATAGGCTAATCCCAGCCCGTGTCCTTTCACATTATGTAAATCGCCTGTGTGCTCGCGGTAGAATTTTTCAAAAATTCTCTTTTGAGCGACTTTACTCATCCCGGCGCCGTTGTCTTTTATTTTAATCAACACAAAATCTTTTACGTTTTCTGTTGTAACATCGATTATCGGTGCCTCAGGCGAATATTTAATTGCATTGTCCAGTATGTTAACCATTACATTCGTAAAGTGAACATCGTTCAGCAGTATTGTTGTCCGTTTTGCATTCAGGTGTTCTTTAATAACACCGCCACGGTCTTCAACAATCAGGTTAACATGCTCGATAGCATCTTCAATTATAGTATGAACGTCTGTTGGCTCTTTACTGATCTCCAACTCTCTTTTTTCTAATTTCGAAATACGCAGTACGTTTTCAACCTGGGCATGCATTCTTTTATTCTCATCCCTGATCATTTGCAGGTACCGCTGTACTTTTTCTTTGTCGTCTATGATTTTTGGGTTTTTAATCGCATCCAAAGCAAGGTTAATCGTTGCAATGGGTGTTTTAAACTCATGGGTCATGTTGTTGATAAAATCGGTTTTAATTTCCGAAATCTGCTTTTGTTTGATCAGCTGGTTCAGGGCACTAAAATAGGCCACGATGATAACCAGTGTAAAAATGATGGACAGTGAGGTAATTCCGACCAGTGACGAGAAAAGAAACTTGTTCTTTTGAGGAAAGCTCAGCAAAAGCTGGTATTTGCTCTGTCCTTCGTTATCCGGGAAAACCGGAATACTGTAGGTTGAATTTTTATCGTAATTAAAATTCTCCGATTTCACTTTTGTAGCCAGCATATTGCTGTAAATCCCGAACTCAAAAGGCGTGTTCACCCCATATTGATTCAATTCATTGCGAAGCATCAGCTGCAGCTTATCTTTCGATACCCGCTCCTGAATGGGTTTCAGTCCGACGATATCCTTGAAATAGATCTCAAACTGTGCTTTGTCCAGAATGTCCAGATTTCCTTCTTTTTCAATCGTAACATCCGGCATCGGTGCTTTTTGAAAAGAAGAATTATCCACTACATTTCCATTGTAAATTTCTGTCTTTCGTTTCGCTACAAAACTTTTCAGCGAAACGGAATCCGATTTTTTATCAAAGAACGAACGATTTAAATTATAATCTTCTAAAACGATAGTATTCGAATAAATGATCTGTTCATTCGTTTTCGGGTCGCGTTTTACGTAGAAATACTCTAACAAATCGCTTTGTCTCGGTACCTTACCGATACTATCCTTTAATTTATTGAACTTTTCATAGAACTCAAAATACTCCTGTTGCTGTAGTTTGTTAGCTACGCTACCGATAACTTGTTGTACGTGATACTTAAACTGTTCTTCATTATTTTTATAAGAAGTATTTATCCAGAATAATTGTACTAATATGATTCCTACCAGGGATAGGCTCATCAATATTATCAATAAGAGGAATCTCGTTTTATTCATCAAAACAAAATTAACATTTTAACATTTATTGCTTAAAAACATTAACCAAAGATTAACATCTTGACCTGTTTTTAAATTTTATTCAATTCTTTAAGAATTTTATCGACATCTTTCTTAGCAGTGGCCAAATCGGTGTTTACAACTATATAATCGCTCAAAACGGCTTTATCTTCGTCTTTCCACTGGTTTTTCATCCGGTCCAGCACCTGTTCTTTTGTCACGCCGTCCCTACTCATAACACGCTCAATTCTAACCACTTCCGGAGCGGTAACCAGTATAATTTTATCGCATTTTTTATAGCCGCCACTTTCAAAAAGAATCGCAACTTCTTTAACAATATAACGGTGTTTTTCGTTGTTTTTTAACCAAATACCAAAATTTTCATTAACCGCAGGATGAATAATTTCATTCAGTTTTTTTAATAAATTGGGCGCAGAAAAAACCAGATCCGCAATTTTTTTGCGATTTAATTTTCCATTCTCAATAACATTCACTTCAAAAATTTCCTGAACTTTATGTATAATTTCGGGCAATTCCATAATTTTCTTTGCCTCATCATCAGCGATATATACCGGAATTCCCTGAGCAGCGATATAAGCCGCTATAGTCGATTTACCACTTCCGATACCTCCTGTAAGTCCAATTATCTTTGTCATCGTTTACTTTTTAAAGAATAATTCAGGAAATGCTTTTTCCGGTTGCTGTTTTAACAAAATAACTTTAAAAAATGACTTAAAATAGCCCATTCCGTACCCATAAAACTGGATAAAAAAGGCAATAACGGACAAAAATCCTATTTTTAAACTGGCATTTTCAATGATTCCGGACAAAAACAGTATGGCAATATAAAGCACATAAAACTGAAACAATACCGGTATTCCAAACGCATATAATCCCAAAGCAACCAAAAAGCCCAGGCAAAACAAAGACGGAAACCAAAAGGTTATTTTCCGGTACTTCGGATACCAGGAATCCAGTATGGGCCTTGCTTTTCCAAATTTATTGACCTGTTTATAGAACTTTGACCAATCGATTCTTCTTTTATGATATACATACGAATCTTTAAACAGTTTGGTTTGAAAACCCATTTCCCATAAGCGTATGGACAAATCCGGGTCTTCTCCGGGATGAATGTTCCCAAAACCGCCGGAAGCTTCAAATGCTTTTTTAGAAAGCCCCATATTAAAACTGCGCGGCTGAAATTTGCCTATTTTTTCAGATCCGCCGCGAACGCCTCCCGTAGTAAGGAAAGAGGTCATTGTAAAATTAATTGCTTTCTGAATATCGGAAAAAGAGTCCAGCGCATTGTCCGGACCTCCGAAACAGTCCACATAGTTTCGTTCCAGATTCTCAGCAACTGAAGTTACGTAATTTTCCGGCAAAATGCAATCGGAATCCAAAATAATAAAATACTGTCCGATAGCTTTCCGCATTCCGTAGTTCCTGGAATCACCGGGACCGGAATTCGGCTTGTTATAATAGGAGAGAAACAATTTTCCTTTATAGGCATTCACAATGTGCTCGCAGGGTATTGTAGAGCCGTCTTCTACAACCACAACTTCAAAATCTTCGCGATAGTTTTGTTCTGTTAAGCTTTTAAGCAGCTCTTCAATTTCATCAGGCCTGTTGTAAACAGGAATTATAAATGAAAAATACATGGGTTCCTTTTTTTAACAAAGATAAACTTTATAAAAATAAAAAAACCACCTCAAATAAGGTGGTTTTCCCGAAACAGAAGATTCTGTCTTTATGATATTATTCAGCGGCTTAAAAAGCCGTTAAAGAAGTTTTACTGCTCTTTTTCCAATCCTTCTTCAAAAGCTTCCATTACTCCCTGACTTACTCCCATGTTAGAGAAACCTCCGTCATGTAATAAGTTTTGTAATGTTACTTTGCGGGTTAAATCGGAGAACATCATTACCGTATAGTTTGCACAGTCTAAAGCGGTAGCGTTTCCAAGCGGAGACATTTTATCGGCAAAAGCGATAAAACCGCCAAAACCTTTTACGCCTTGTCCGGCAGTTGTAGGTGTCGGAGACTGGGAAATCGTGTTTACCCTTACTTTTTTATCTTTTCCGAAGAAGTATCCGAAACTACGGGCAATCGACTCTAGATATGCTTTATTATCGGCCATATCGTTATAATCCGGGAATACGCGTTGTGCTGCCATATACGTCAGCGCTACGATACTTCCCCATTCGCTCATGGCATCTTTTTTATACAACACCTGCATTACTTTATGAAAAGAAACCGCAGACACGTCCCATCCTTTATGGGTATAGTCATAATTCTGGTTTGTATAGTGATTTCCTTTTCTAACATTCACCGACATTCCGATTGAATGCAAAACAAAATCAATTTTACCGCCAAGGATTTCCACCGCTTTATCTACTAAATTCTCTAAATCTTCAATAGAAGTAGCATCGGCAGGAATGATCTGAGAACCTGTTTTTTCAGCCAGTTGGTTAATGGTACCCATACGCATAGCGATCGGAGCATTTGATAAAACAAAAGTTCCGCCTTCTTCATGTACACGTTCCGCTGTTTTCCAAGCAATTGAATTTTCATCTAAAGCTCCAAAAATGATTCCTCTTTTTCCTTTTAATAAATTATACATAGCTATGTTTTTAAATAAATTTCAATTTTAATTTTTCAAAAATAGTCATTTTATCTTTCACCCTATTCATATTCATCTTCATATTCTCTATAAATTGCGCTCCAAAGCCGTAGGACATGGCTTTTTTATAAAACTCATAGGATCTGATAAAATTAAATTCCATTTCGTAAATCCTTCCCAATTCGCTGTAATAAGAAGCACCGTCTGCATTTTCCAGATGCTTCAGCGTTTCGTCAATATGCTCTTTTGCTTCCTCCAGCCTGCGCAGGTCTACCAAAAGATAAGCATAGTTCAGATAGGACGCCGGGTATTTAGGGTCAAACCGCATCGCCAGCTTATAATGATAAATTCCTTTTTCATAATTGCTCAGCTTGGTATAATAGATCCACCCTAAGTGGTTGTGTGCTTTTCCAAAATCCGGATATTGCATCAGAATTTCTTCAAGAATTTCTTTTGCCTCCGAAACATTCCCGTCAGATATCAAAGCATCAGCCCTGATAAACTGGTTTTCATAATAACTGATATTCTCTTCCAAAACAATTCTTTTTATTCAATTAATAATGATTTTGCATGGTTAAGAGCCGAATCGGATATATCTTTTCCAGACAGCATTTCTGCGATCTCTACAATTCGCTCTTCATTCCCTAACAATTTTAATTCCGAAACAGTGTTTTCACCCTGAGTGGATTTAAACACTTTATAGTGCTGGTTTCCTTTCGCGGCAATCTGCGGTAAATGGGTAATGGCAAAAACCTGCATCTGCTTGCTCATTTTCTTCATGATATCGCCCATTTTATGAGCAATTTCACCCGAAACTCCGGTGTCGATCTCATCAAAGATAATCGTTGGCAGTTTGGTATAATTTGCCAGAATGGCTTTTACAGCAAGCATAATACGGGACATTTCCCCTCCGGAAGCTACTTTTTTCAGCAAACCGAAGCTGGTTCCCTTATTGGCCGAAAACAGTAATTGTACTTCGTCTTTCCCGGGCAGCAAATAGGTGTCCGTTTGTTTTATTTCAAATTCAAAACGGGCATTTGGCATTCCCAATTCTGATAATATTGCGATAATTTTTTCAATCAGTACCGGAGCAGCCTGCTTTCTGCTTTCTGAGATCGCAGCAGCTTTGGCATCTAAAACCACGATGGTTGCTTCCAGTTCTTTTTCGAGCGAATGAATCATCGCTTCCAGATCGTCTGCAAAAACAGCTTTATTGTCCAGGTCATTCTGGATGACCAGCAATTCTTCCACCGTACCCACCTGATGCTTCTTTTGAAGCGAATAGATCAGCTGTAGTTTCTGATTTACCAGTTCCAGCTGTTCCGGATCACTCATCAGGGTTTCGGCATGTTTGCGTATTTCATCCGATACGTCATCAAATTCAATCAGCACACTGGATACGCGGTCAAACAATTCCTGGTATTCTGCCGATAATCCGGCAATTTTTTGAAGGGACGCCTTAATCTCTTTCAGATTTTGCGTAACCCCAATTTGTTCCTCATCGGCTACAGCCAATGATTTATCCAGCGATTCTTTGATGAACTCAACATTATTGAGTTTTTCAAATACCGCTTCATATTCCTGCTGTTCACCTTCTTTTAAATTGGCTGCCAAAAGTTCCTCCAGTAAAAAACTATTGTAATCCTGTTCTTTTACCAGGGCTTCTTTTTCTGACTGCAGTTTCTTCAGCCTGGCTTTTACGGCTTTATATGTAGACAAGCTGCTTTTGTATTCCTGCAACAGCGGCTGTTGTCCTGCAATAGCATCCAGAATTTGTATCTGGTATTCTTCATTGGACAATTCCTGCGTTTGATGCTGCGAATGGATATCGAGCAAAAAATCGCCCAGCTGCTGCAATTCCTGCAGGTTTACCGGACTGTCATTTACAAAAGCTCGTGATTTTCCGGAAGGAAGGATTTCCCTGCGGATAATGGTCGTATCTTCATAGTCCAGATCGTTTTCCTCAAAAAACGGCTGGAGCGCATAGGCTTTGATTTCAAAATGCGCTTCGATAATGCATTTTTGTTCTTTGTCTTTTAGCGACGTTAAATCGGCACGTCTGCCCAGCACCAAACCCAATGCTCCCAACAATATTGATTTTCCGGCTCCGGTTTCTCCTGTAATGATTGAAAACTCATTGGAAAAACGGATATCTAATTGTTCAATCAGAGCAAAATTTTTAATAGATAAAGATGCTAACATAATTTGTGCGTAGATTTATTAAAACACAAATTTAGTATTTTATATTACTCCATTTAGAAGAATTTAACGGAGATATTCTATTTAATCTGTCTACTAACGGAACGATATCCACATTAGGTCCACCGGAGTAAACACTAACGATTTCATCTACTTTGGCATCAAAGAAAACACGGGTCAGAAAAGCATTCGGACGCACATCGTGTACCTTGGAAAGTGTTTCTATAGAAGACGCAATCTTTTCTTTGGCTGTTTTTAAGTTTTCCGCCATTCGATCCATTCCCTGAAAATGGTACTGGTACATCGCTTCACGAAACGGTGTATAGGTATTGGAAAGCATATCGTTAATGAGGTAATAACGGTTATTTCTTTTTTCCGATTGTATCCAGCCGTCAAAACCGCTTGACTGTGCCACATTCGCAATAGCCGAAGCGACTTCAAGGTATTTTGTTCCTCCTAAATTCTGGTAGGTATCCCCATCCAGACCGATAATGATGTTCGCATAAAAAGCTAAAACGGAAATCAGGTTCGAATCAAAACTATTGGGATTGAAATACATGTTTTCAAATTCCACATAACGGAATTTAAAATCCTTATCATTGAAGTTTAAAACCGGTGAGGAATAGGTTGAATTGTATATCGGGCGCGAAGACTGCACCTGAACGGTTGCATCAAAATTGTTGGATTCAAACGAGTTAACCGTTATAAAGACCACACAATTGATTTTTTCATTGTTTTTAAACGTCTTGGTCGTCCATTTGGTATTGTTCATAAATTCCGTAACGGACTTTTCCAGTGTTTTAAAGATCTGCGGATTAACGTTCGTAATCTGGCTGTAATTTACATTTACGCTACAATTAAGTTCCTGAGCAAAGCTGTTTATTGATAAAAAAGTAAGTAAAAGTAAAATCCAATTACGCATGATAATGAGCTATTATTTTGTTGACAATATCCTGAGCGACGGCTTCTTTTGATTTGAGTTCCATCGGCTCCACTAAAAAGTTCTTATCAATAAATGTAACCTTATTGGTGGGCTTTCCAAAACCAGCACCGGAATCATTTAATGAGTTTAAAACTATCAAATCTAAGTTTTTTTTCTGAATTTTTTGCTTTGCATGCTCAATTTCATTCTCCGTTTCCAGTGCAAATCCAATTAAAAACTGTCTGGTCTTGATTTCTCCCAAAGAAGCCAGTATATCTTTTGTTTTTTCCAGTTCAATAGAAAACGCAGCTTCATTCTTTTTTATTTTCTGGCTGGCTACATTTTTCGGACGGTAATCGGCTACTGCTGCTGCCGAAACGGCCACATCTACCGCATTAAAATACCGGTGACAGGCATCATACATTTCCTGAGCCGATGTTACTCTTTCCAGTTGCACCAGAGGATGTTTCAGGTCCAGATGCGTCGGACCGGATACCAATATTACTTCCGCGCCCAGATTGGCAGCGGCTTTGGCAATATCATAGCCCATTTTGCCGGAAGAGTGATTCCCGATAAAACGTACCGGATCGATCGCTTCATAAGTGGGTCCTGCCGTAACCAGAACTTTTTTTCCCCGCAAAGGCAGTTTGCTTTCCAGGTCCCGTTCTAAAAATGCCACGATATTTTCAGGTTCCGCCATTCTTCCTTCGCCGGAAAGTCCGCTCGCCAATTCGCCGTTTTCCGCCGGAATGATCGTATCGCCAAACTCTTTTAAAACATGAAAGTTTGCCAGTGTGGAAGCGTGTTTGTACATATCCAGATCCATTGCCGGAGCAAAGTAAACAGGACATTTTGCAGAAAGATAGGTTGCTAAAAGTAAATTATCGCTGTTGCCGCTCACCATTTTAGAAAGGGTGTTGGCTGTAGCCGGTGCAATAATCATTAAATCGGCCCAAAGGGCTAAATCGACATGATTATTCCAAAGGGCATTCTCATCTTCTTCATTAAAAAAAGAGGAATAGACCGGATTTTTAGAGAGTGTTGATAATGTTAAGGGCGTAACAAAATCTTTAGAAGCAGGTGTCATGATTACCTGAACCTGAGCACCTGCTTTTATAAGAAGTCTAACTAATGTGGCCGTTTTATACGCGGCAATTCCACCAGAAACACCCAGTATTATTTTTTTACCGCTTAAAACAGACATTGTTTGTATTATTTATTTGAATCTCTATAATAGATTTTTCCTTCTAACCACTCTTGTACTGCTAAAGCATGTGGTTTAGGTAGTTTTTCGTAGAATTTAGAAACTTCGATTTGTTCTTTATTCTCAAAAATTTCCTCAAGACTATCATTGTAAGTCGCGAACTCATCAAGCTTGTCAATCAATTCCTTTTTAATTTCAGAGTTGATTTGATTTGCTCTTTTTGCCATAATAGTTATTGCTTCATACACGTTTCCTGTCGGCTCTTCTATCGTACTCTTATTGTAGGTAATCGTGTTTACTGGAGCAGTAGTCTTCTTTAAATCCATGACGTTCTTATTGTTTAGAAAATTGTTGTAATTCTTTATCTATGTTTGCTAACATTTCGTCAGCTTTTGCTTTGTATTTTGTATCGCCTTTAAAACGGATCAAAGCAGTGTAAGCCACTTTAGCATTGTTTAAACGCTCTTCCATTTTAGGTTTAATACTGTTGATTCCCAGTTTATAGGTGGCATCAAACTTGTAAAACAAAGCATCTTCTTTATATATTGTTCCGGGATGGTCTGTAATAAAGTTGTCCAATGCTTTGATAGCGGCATTGTAATCTCTGGTCCACTCCCCGATGGTATTGTATTGTTTCGCGATTTCGAAAGCTTTTTTCTCTAATTTCTCCCGTAATTCCGTAACCATTTTATTCGCTTCGGCAAAGTTTGGAGAATCCGGATAGGTATTGATATAATCCTGTAATTTATCAATTCCTTTTTGTGTATCGGTCTGGTCTATCGAATAAATCGGTGAAAGCTGGTAAAAGCTTTTTGCTCCCAAAAAGGCTGCTTCTTCTCTTTTTTCACTTTTCGGATATCCGGCAACAAACGATTCGAACTGGTATCCTGACAAATAGTATTGTTTTGTCTTATAATAAGACTGAGCAAACATATAAAATAATTTTTCTGCCTGAGGTTTTCCTCTGTTTGGCGCTGCTATCTGTTCAAACAATCGGATAGCTTTGGAATATTTCCCTGCTTCATACATTTTGGTAGCCACTTCGTATTTCATTGCCAAATCTTCCGATTTGAGTGCTTTTTGATACTGACTACAAGACGTTAACAGAACAGCAAAAAGAAAAATATATAGAAATTTACTCATTTTATTTTCAGTTTTTATGCTTCTAAAACAGCCAAAAGTCTTGTTTTAAAAGCAAATGCAAATTTAGTTATTAATTAGAGATTACAAAATCTTTTTTTTTATGGTAAAAAAACAAAAAAGATGCCTGTAAAACCGACATCTTTTCTTTAACTCTTATTCTGCAAATTTATTGCACTTTTGCAGCCTGATTTCCGTTGAAATTCTTCATATCATTATCAAACAGGTACAATCCTCCTTTATCGTCACCGATCAGATTGATTTTATCCAGGATTGTTCTTGCTGTTGCTTCTTCTTCTATCTGCTCCGACACATACCATTGTAAGAAATTGTGTGTCGCATAATCTTTCTCGCCTAAGGAAACATGAACCAGATTATTAATACTCTCCGACACCATTACTTCGTGCTCAAACAATTGCGTGAACAATGCCTTGAATGAAGAATAGTCTAAAGACGGCTCAATAACCGATGGAATCTGTGCCTGCCCTCCTCTTTGGTTGACATATTTTACCAGTTTAAGCATGTGCATTCTTTCTTCATCCGACTGCGCATACATAAATGTTGCAATCCCCTCAAAACCCTGAACTTCAGCCCAAGATGCCATTGCCAAATATATTTGAGAAGAATCCGCCTCAACTTTAATTTGATTATTAACAGCTGCTTCAATAGTTTTTGATAACATAAAATTCTTTTTTTTAGTGAAAGGCTAATTTACTATTTTCTTTACAAAATCGTTAATACGTTTTGCTAAATCTTCGTTAACATTTACCAGCGGCAAACGTACCGTATCTTCTGATAATCCTAGGGCTTTGAATATCGCTTTTATACCCGCCGGGTTACCCTGTTCAAAAATCATATCAATACTGTCCGCTAACAGGTAATGCAGCTGGTATGCTTCATCTACTTTTCGCTGTAATCCCAAACGGACCATTTCGGAAAATTCTTTTGGAAATCCTTCTCCGATTACCGATATCACTCCTGCTCCACCGGCTAAAACCATTGGTAACGTCACCATATCATCCCCGGAAATAACCAGGAAATCCTTCGGTTTTTGCTGAATCAGTTTCATTGCCTGAACAATATCTCCTGCCGCTTCTTTTATACCGACAATATTTTTAAAATCGTTTGCCAAACGGATTACCGTAGCCGGCAATACATTGCTTGCTGTTCTTCCGGGCACATTATATAACAATACCGGAACCGGAGAAGCCTCCGCCACGGCTTTAAAATGCTGGTAAATTCCTTCCTGAGTTGGCTTATTGTAGTATGGAGAAACCGAAAGAATTGCCTGAAATGCCGAAAAATCTCTGGTTTTCAATTCTTCAACAACTTTCATTGTATTGTTCCCTCCAACACCTAAAACCAACGGAAGTCTGCCATTGTTAGCAGCCACAATTGTCTGAATCACTAATTCTTTCTCTTCCTGGTTTAATGTTGCCGACTCTGCCGTTGTTCCCAAAACCACTAAATACTCAACACCTCCGTCGATAACATAATTTACAATTCTTGTTAAAGCTTCCGTATCTACCGAAAAGTCTTTTTTAAATGGTGTAACAAGTGCAACACCGGTACCTATTAATGATTGCATGATTATTTAGATTATATTTTATTTAAAATTTTCAAATATTTAAAAAGCTCGGAAACAAATTCCTGGTATTTTTCCGCAACGGTTGTAATCATAAAGTTATTCAAACGTTTGTCGATCGTTGAAAAACCCACTTTGAATTTTGCTTTGGACTGCAATGTCAGCAGCAGTAAAGGTGCTTTTTCCACATCATAGTAACTGATCAGCATGTCAAACGGTTTGTTTACAAAACCGGCAACCTCCGGTTTTAGAAATTCCCCGTTCATTGCAATGTTCTTTCTGCTGAAATAAGGATACTCGAAGGTTTCTTTTTTCTTGATTCTGTCTTTATAAATCAGGATCTCTATATTTTTTCGGGGAATTCCATTGGCAACAAGCTCCTGAATCAGATCGTTCTGAGCCACAAAATAGCTTTCATCTATCAACAGACCAACCGTTTGTATTGCCCCTTCCGTAACGGTAAGTTTATAATTGGGTAATCTTTTTTTAATGATTTTTTTTAATGAAAAATCCTTTATTGTTTTTAAAAACATAGTAATTTTACTTGAAATACAAAGTTAATTAAATAAGGCTTATAACAAATGACAAAATTAAGAAAGTATAACCATTTTTTAACGCCATTTATTGTTCTTACAGGTATTTTTTTATTGGCTTCCTGCGCCGGTCAAAAATACCAGAACACAAAAATTGAAGGCAAACAAATTGGTATCACAAATGCGTACAGGGATGTTCAATCCATAGAAGATTATATAGCGCCTTACCGCACCCATATTGACAAAGATTTAGACAATGTTCTGGCTTACTGCCCGGAAACATTAGACAAAAGCAAAGGCACCTGGCAAACGACAATCGGAAATCTTTTAGCCGATGTTACCATCGAAATGGCCAACCCGATTTTCCAGTCCCGTGAAAAGAAAAATATTGACATCTGTCTTTTAAATCATGGCGGAATCCGCGCCGTACTTCCCAAAGGAAATGTGACCACAAGAACCGCTTTTGAGATCATGCCGTTTGAAAACAGCCTGATTATAATTGAATTAAAAGGCGCTCAGATCCGGGAAATGGCCGCTTACATCATGAAAGAAAAGAAACCGCATCCGCTTTCCGGTTTAAAAATCGTTGCCGATAAAAACAATCTAAGCGTTAAGTCGTTAAGTGTAAACGGAAAACCTGTTGAAGACAACAAGAGTTATTATGTAGCCACTTCCGATTATTTATCAAATGGAGGCGACAGCATGAATTTCTTCAAAAAAGCCGTTAAAGCTTATGACATGGACTACAAGCTACGAAACCTGTTAATTGACTACTTCAAAAAAGTAGATACCATCCCGGTAATCACGTCAGAAAGAATAATCCTGGAATAAAGATAAAAGAAAATGAAAAGAAGAGATTTTTTAAAAGGAACAGCAGCCAGTTCGGCATTAGTTACTCTGGGAGGTTTATCATTAAGCAGCTTTACAACTGCTCCCGATATTAAAAAAATAACCATCCTTCACACGAACGATGTTCACAGTCATATCGATCCGTTTCCGGCAAGCGATCCGCGAAACCCGAATATGGGTGGTGTCGCCAGACGCGCTACGCTGATCCAGGAAATCAGAAAAGAGAATCCTAATGTATTATTACTGGATGCCGGAGATATTTTCCAGGGCACGCCTTATTTTAACTATTACGGCGGCGAACTGGAGTTCAAACTGATGAGCATGCTGGATTATGATCTGGCAACACTTGGAAACCACGATTTCGACAACGGCATCGATGGTTTTTATGCCCAATTGCCGCATGCCAAATTTGATTTCGTTTCCGCTAATTACGATTTTAAGAACACTATTCTGGACGGCATCGTAAAACCGTATAAGATTTTCGTTAAAGACGGTATCAAAATAGGTGTTTTTGGTCTTGGCGTGGAATTACAGGGATTAGTCGACAAAAAACTATACAAGGAAACCGTTTATAACGATCCGGTTGAAACGGCAAAAGAAATGACCCGTATCCTGAAACACGAAAAGAAATGCGACCTGGTGATCTGTCTTTCCCACATCGGGTTTAAATACAAAGACGAACCGGACAGGATCTGTGATGTCCTTTTAGCAAGAAGAACAAAAGATATCGATTTGATCATTGGCGGCCATACGCATACTTTCCTGGACAAACCGGTCATTGAAACCAATGCCGACGGAAAACAGGTACTGGTTAACCAGGTAGGCTGCTACGGTATCAATCTGGGAAGAATCGATTTTTATTTTGATGCCGATAAATCAAAATCACATTCCGGAAGAAGTATCACGGTATAGCTTTTTTCCGCTCATCCATCAATAATACCGACTTATAAAGCAGGAATTGCGCGACAACAAACATCGCCATCGCTATTGGTTTAAACACCACTAAAGTCAGATAATACAAATTAATCGTTACGATAAACTGTATAAAAGTAAACAATAAGGTACTTATCAATAAAAGGGTATTTACCTTATTGTTATCCAGTATATAATTCGCCAGGGTAAATCCGCCCAGAAAAATCATAAAAATCCCGTTAACCCAAAAAAGATAAATTCCGTTTTCTATTTCGGCATTGACAAGGTTCGTGACCGTAATATAAATAAAGAAAAAAGGAATACAGCCTACCAGAAAGGGGAAAACCTTAGGAAACACGATTTGTTCCACTAAAATATACACCACCATAATCCGGTAAAGCAAGAAAAACAGGGAGCCAAAAAAGACGGTTTCCTTAGTGGCTGCCACAAAAGCAATATTGGCAACCCAGTTAAACAAAAGCGCCAGGATAAAACCGTAATTCCGGTTATTGGATGCCGAGTTGATATAGTACAGATAAAACAACAGCGGCATTAAAAACGGCTTTGTTATATAGGTCAAGAGTGTATCCTGCTGGTATTCGCTCAAAATCACCAGCAAACTCATAAAAAAGTAAAATATTACTAAAAACCTGCTTGTATAATCTTTCGCTTTTTGCTCCATAACTCAGCACTATAAACTGTAAAAACCCAAAAAAGAAGCATTCAAATTAAAGATACAACAAACTGCTCCAAAAAATACAGAAATCCCGAAAAAAGCATATTCTGTCGTTTTAAAGCAAAAAACCGGACTTTTCAAACCCGAACAGTCCAAAAATCCTTTACAAAAGACTAATCGTTGAGCATCGCAATAAAGTCGTCCTCACTGATAATCTTTACATTCAACTGACTGGCTTTTTCCAGTTTTGCCGGCCCCATATTTTCGCCTGCAATAACATAATCGGTTTTTTTAGAGATCGAACTGCCCACTTTTCCGCCGTTGTCTTCAATCGCTTTTTTCAGATCATCTCTGGAAAATTTTTCAAAAACACCCGAAACCACAAATGTTTTTCCGGCCAGCAGATCCGAAACGGTCGTATCGTGATGCGCGCCCATTTCCAGCTGCACTCCAAATTTCCGTAATCGCTCAATAGTGATGCTGTTTTCTGTGTTTTCGAAGAATTCCACAACACTTTGCGCTATTTTCTCCCCGATTTCATCCACCAGCACCAAATCCATCAATGTAGCCTTAGCTATCGCATCTATCGATTTATAGTGTTTTGCCAGTTTTTTGGCAACCGTTTCGCCAACATAACGTATCCCCAAAGCAAACAGTACTCGTTCAAAGGAAACTTCTTTTGATTTTTCGATACCGTTAATCAGATTGTCTGCCGATTTTTCCGCCATACGCTCCAAAGGAATGATCTGTTCCTTTTTCAGTTCGTACAAATCCGCATAGTTTTTCACCAGGCCGTTATTAAACAGCAAGGCAACTGTTTCTCCTCCCAAACCTTCAATATCCATGGCTTTTCGGGAAATATAATGCTGGATACGCCCGATAATCTGCGGCGGGCAGCCATAGAAATTCGGACAATAATGCTGTGCTTCTCCTTCTTTCCGTACTAATTCCGTTTCACATTCGGGACAGCTATGAATATAAATTGTCGGTTCTGAATCCTGCGGACGTTTGTCCAGGTCAACCGCTATGATTTTAGGGATTATTTCGCCTCCTTTTTCCACAAAAACTTCATCACCCACCCGGATATCGAGTTTCTGGATCTGGTCGGCATTGTGCAAGGATGCTCTTTTCACTATGGTTCCTGCCAGTTGTACCGGTTCGAGGTTTGCCACCGGAGTAATGGCTCCGGTTCTTCCCACCTGGTAGGCAATAGACAGCAATCGTGTTACAACCTGTTCGGCTTTAAATTTATAGGCAATTGCCCAACGCGGCGATTTGGCCGTATAGCCCAGCTCATCCTGATACTGCAGGCTGTTTATTTTTACTACCACACCGTCCGTTTCATACGGCAGGTCATGTCTGTGGATGTCCCAATAATCAATAAACGCAAAAACGTCGTCCATACTTTTAGCCAGCTGCGCCTGTTTCGGGACTTTAAAACCCCATTGACGGGCTTTTTCCAGTCCTTCAAACTGGGAAGCAAACGGCAGGTTGGAACCAATTAGCGAGTACAGCAAGCAGTCCAGCGGTCGTTTTGCCACTTCCGAGCTGTCCTGTAGTTTTAAACTGCCCGAAGCCGTGTTTCTGGGATTTGAATAGGGCGATTCACCTATTTCGATCAGTTCCTGGTTCATTTTTTCAAATCCGGCAAAAGGCAGGATAATTTCCCCCCTGATATCGAATTTCGGAGGAAAGTCTCCTTTTAGCTGAATCGGAACCGCTTTTATGGTTTTAACGTTGTTCGTGACATCATCACCCTGGAATCCGTCACCGCGGGTTACCGCGCGTTTCAGCTTTCCGTTTTCGTAGGTAATACTAATTGAAGCACCGTCGTATTTTAGCTCGCAGGTGTACTCCAAAAGTACGTCACCCAATATTTTCTGGGCTCTTTTTTCCCAATCCAGTAAGTCTTCTTTGGAATACGAGTTATCCAGCGAATACATACGGGATTCGTGCAATACGGTTTCGAAATTTTTGGTAATCGCTCCGCCCACACGCTGTGTCGGAGAATTTTCATCGGAATATTCCGGATGTTTTGCCTCAAGCTCCTGGAGCTCCTTTAGTTTTACATCAAACTCGTAGTCAGAGATTGTAGGGTTATCCAAAACATAATAGTTATAATTGTGTTTATTTAACTCCTCTCTGAGAGCCTGAATAGTTTGTAAAACGTCCATAAAGTAAAAAAATTGGGAAAATTAATTTCAAGGAACTAATTTAACCAATTTCTTATAATTTTTCCGGGGAAATACAGAAATTTCTACTGCTCCAGAATATTTTCCATTTGCTTGTACAATTCGCCATCACTCAGGATAGTTCCCTGCTGAATCAGGTTAAAAATTTCATCATTCCGTTCACCGGCAAATACTTTTTGTCCCCGCTGGATCTCCACATTATCGGTAAACAAATTATCGCTCAGCCATTCCAGTCCGTCTTTTGACAAAAAGTCGGCTTCTGCTACCAAAGAATGGATTACAATTGTCTGCATGTGGATTTCACTGCAATGAAACAGGAAAATATGATTTTTGGAATAATGTTCCAGGTATTTTGCATTCGTCAGTACGCCTTCCCAGATCAAATCGGAGAAGACATCAATTTCCTGTTCTGCCACTTCCGGATTGGTTTCCTTTATCTTGTCCCATTCGGCTTTATCTACCGATTGAGTTGCTAAAAAGTTCGTAAATTCCGGGTGTAATTCCTCCAGCTGTTCTTTTGTTAGTCTGGTATACTTCATTTTTTTGTATTTAATTCTCAGGCGCAGCGCTAATGGGAGCAGCCATTTGTGTCAATATAAAGATATAAAAAAAGCCCTCCCGACAGGGAAGGCTTTTAGGATATTTTAAGAAATTTATGCTTGTTCAGCAACGATTTCATACGGTAAATCAACGATTACATCACGGTGTAAACGCACTGAAGCAGTGTATTTACCAGTACGTTTAACGATACCAGATGTGATGAATTTTTTATCGATAGCGTGACCGTTATTCTCTAAAATCTGAGCGATATCAGCATTAGTAACTGAACCGAATAATTTCTCACCTCCTGCTTTAGCAGTGATTTTGATCTCTAAAGCTTTGATCGCTTCTGCTAAGTTTTTAGCATCTGCAACAACTTTAGCTTCTTTGTGAGCTTTTTGTTTTAAGTTTTCAGCTAATACTTTTTTAGCTGAAGGTGTAGCTAAAATAGCAGCACCCTGAGGAATTAAAAAGTTACGACCGTAACCTGGCTTAACAGATACCACATCGTCTTTAAAACCTAAATTCTGTACGTCTTGTTTTAATATAAGTTCCATAATCTCGCCTCTTTTTTATTTTAATAAATCAGCCACATATGGCATTAATGCTAAATGACGTGCTCTTTTCACAGCTACAGATACTTTTCTTTGGTATTTCAAAGAAGTTCCTGTTAAACGACGAGGAAGGATTTTTCCTTGCTCATTAACGAATTTTAATAAAAAGTCCGGATCTTTATAATCGATATATTTGATTCCAGATTTTTTGAAACGACAATACTTTTTAGTTTTGTTAGTTTCTATATTTAAAGGCGTTAGATATCTGATATCTCCGTCTTTTTTTCCTTTTGCAGATTGCTCAATACTTGACATATAATTAAGCTTTTGTAGATTTTAATTTCGCTCTTCTTCTTTCAGCCCATGATACTGCATGCTTATCTAAACTTACAGTTAAAAAACGCATGATTCTTTCGTCACGACGGAATTCAGTTTCAAAACCAGCTAAGATCTCTCCAGCAGCTTTAAACTCAAATAAGTGATAAAAACCACTTTTCTTGTGTTGGATTTCGTAAGCTAGTTTTTTTAAGCCCCAATCCTCTTTCGCTACCATCTCTGCTCCTTTAGAAGTAAGAAAATCTTCAAATTTGCTTACTGTTTCCTTTACCTGTTGTTCAGATAAAACGGGATTCAAGATGAAAACAGTTTCATAATGATTCATAATAAAAAAATTTATTTGTTATAAAATTGGGTGCAAAAATAGTGATTTATATTTAATCTACAACGTCATTTCCCTTTTTTTACACCTACTGTACATTTTATCCCAACTCTGCTTTGTCATTCCGAACAATTTTGCTATTTTTATTACTAAAATAACCCTTTCATTTTTTTTAGAATATGAAGATAAACTGTATAGTAGTTGACGATAGTAGTATTCAGCGATTAACCATAACCAAATTAGTAAACGAAAATCCAAATTTAACTCTTGTAGGTGAATTCTCAAATGCCATTGAGGCAAAGAATTGCATCACCAACAAAAATGTAGATTTGGTTTTTCTGGACATTGAAATGCCCATAATCAGCGGATTCGATTTATTAGATGGTTTAAAAGCAAAACCGCAGGTGATTTTTATTACCTCCAAAACGGAATATGCGGTCAAAGCTTTTGATTATGCTGCTACCGACTATTTACACAAACCCATTACCAGAGAACGATTTAATGTTGCTGTCAAAAAGGCGATGAACTTTGTATTGCTCGGAAAAGAAAACTCGGAGGAAGAAAGTCCTTACATCTTTATTAAAAGTAATCTCAAAAAATTAAAAATCTACATCTCCAGAATCAAATGGATTGAAGCTTACGGCGATTATGTTAAAGTGATCACCGATGAAGACAATCACCTTGTCCTGTCCACAATGAAAGCCTTTGAAAAAGAACTGCCGAAAGATAAATTCATCCGGGTTCACAAATCGTTTATTGTAAACATTGACAAGATTGACAAATTCAACAGTAAGTTTGCCGAGATTGGCACAAACAAGATCCCGTTAAGCCGAAACAAAAAAGAAGACCTGGTTAAAGCGATCGAAAATACTTAGTAATTATCGACATTAACCGTAACTTTTATCGCCCGGTACTGGGCAACCGCTTCAAAACTATTCAATATTTTTTGGATAGTTTTTTTTGTGTTTCCCAAATGGTTCTTCTGAGGAATCTTGATCAGTATGGTACGGATATATTCATTCCGGATTCTGCTGATAGCCGGTTCTTCAGGACCCAGTATCGGAATTTGCAGTGATTGGGTCAGTACGTTATACATCCACATCGAACCTTCTTTAAGCCGGTCATAATCCCGGTGTTTTAAAGTAAGCTTTATCAGTCTGTAAAAAGGCGGGTATTTAAAGTTATGCCTTTCATAGATCTGCTCTTTATACATGCTGTTATAATCGTGTTCGGTAACCTGCCGTATAATATTATGGTAGGGATTATAGGTCTGGATCATCACCTTTCCTTTTTTTTCACTCCTACCCGCCCTGCCGGCAACCTGCGTCATCATCTGGAAAGCTCTTTCGTGTGACCGGAAATCAGGCTGGTTGAGCATATTGTCTGCATTCATAATACCCACCAGCGTTACATTATCAAAATGCAGTCCTTTTGCCAGCATTTGTGTTCCCACCAGAATATCGGTTTCCCTTTCCTTAAAAGCATCGATGATTTTTTCATATCCGAATTTTCCGCGTGTGGTATCCTGATCCATTCTGCCGATGGTTTTATCCGGAAAAAGTTCTTTCAACTCCATTTCTATCTGCTCGGTTCCGAAACCTTTGGTCGACAGATCGACCGACTGGCAGGCATGGCAATGGGTTGGATTCGCAATGGTGTATCCACAATAATGACACCGCAGCTGGTTTTTATACTTATAATAAGTAAGACTCACATCGCAACTCGGACATTGCGGCACGTGTCCGCAGGTAAGACATTCCACAAAAGGAGAATAGCCGCGCCTGTTCTGGAACAGAATAACCTGCTCGCCTAACGCCAGCACTTCTGCCATTGCTTCAATGAGCGTATCGCTAAAATGCCCTTTCATTCTTTTCCGCTTGTATTTGTCTTTGATGTCGACTAAATAAATTTCCGGCAAAAAGACTTTTCCATAGCGCTCGGTAAGATTGACCAAACCGTATTTATTGGATTGTACATTATTATAGGTTTCAAGACTTGGCGTTGCCGAACCCAGAAGCACTTTTGCCCCGTGAGCAGAAGCCAGCACAATTGCCGCATCCCTCGCATGGTATCGCGGTGCCGGATCGAATTGCTTATATGTTTGTTCGTGTTCTTCGTCAATAACAATAAGCCCCAGGTTTGAAAACGGCAGAAACAAAGCCGATCGTGCCCCGATGACAATTTTTGCTTTTTCGGAACCCTGCAGCACCTGCTGCCACACCTCGATGCGTTCGTTATTGGTATATTTGGAATGGTAAACCGCAACCTGATTTCCAAAGTAAGCCGTAAGCCGGCTGACCAACTGAACCGTCAGGGCAATTTCCGGAAGCAGGTACAACACCTGTTTTTCCTGATGCAGGTAAGCTTCGATCAGTTTTATATAAACTTCTGTTTTTCCCGAAGCGGTAACACCATGCAGCAAGGTAACCGCATTTTGCTGAAAACTTTCCTGAATGGCATCCAAAGCATTTTGCTGCGGAAGGCTCAGTTCAAAACCGGCATTTTCCGATTTTTCAAAATGCACCCGGTCTTCCGACAGGTAATATTCTTCAAAAATATTTTTATCAACGAGTGATTTTACGACTGTTGCCGTACTTCCTGCCGCTTCTGTCAGTTTTTTGACCGATATCGGTTTTTTATCCGTGACCTGCAACTGAAAATACTGCAACACCAATTCCCGTTGTTTAGGTGCTCTGGACAACAGCTCCAATAGTTCTGCAAGTTGTTCCTGCTGCAAAAATTCGGAATGCAGACGGATATAACGGGTTAATTTCGGTTTGTATTTTTCGGTTACTTCCTCCTGTAAGATCAAAACGTTTTTCGTCAGCATCCTGTTCAGTACCGGAAAGACATTTTTCTTTCCCAGGATTGCAACGATATCTTCAACTTTTAAAGACGATTGCTGCTGTAATGCCTGGTAAATCAGAAATTCTTCATCGTCCAGTTCTTTTTCATCAACAGCCAAATCTGTTTTGGAAGAAATGATCGTTTCGCTTTCCAGCAAAAATCCGGAAGGCAGTGCCATTTTAAAAACATCGCCGATGGCACACATATAATAGGACGCAACCCACATCCAATGTTCAATCTGCTTTTCGTTTACCAGCGGTGCTTCATCCAGAATCTGGTGAATTTCTTTTGCCTTGTACAGCAACGGCTCATTTTGATGCAAGTCGATCACTAAAGCCGTGTACACTTTGTTTTTTCCAAAAGGTACCGCCACACGCATGCCCTTTTTGATATACTGAAATTCTGCTTCAGAAACCAAATAGGTAAATGTTTTGTTTAAGGCTAATGGTAAAACGACTTCTACGAAATGCAACATGGGATAATTTTGATATACAAAGATAATGGCTATACATAAAAAAAACACTCCCGAAAGAAGTGTTTTTCACCTTATAGTACAGGTATATTTTATTTAACTCTTGACCAGGTTTGTGTTCTGCCTATTAATGATATTCCAACATATCCTCTCACATCCAGCTTATCGCTCCCGTCCAGTTTGACAGTACATTTGTACAGCTTCCCTTTGTTAGGATCCAGGATCTTACCGTCTGTATATTCGTTACCGGATTTTTTAAGTCCTTTTATGATTGTCAGTCCTAAAATTGGTTTGTCTTTATCTTCACCGGAACAATCTTTACATTTGGCATTCTTTTTAGCCGGATTTAAAATCTCCACTACTTTACCATAAATCTTTCCTCCGGATTCGGTGATTTCCACAATTGATTTCGCTTCTCCGGTTTCATCATCAACCGTTTTCCATTTTCCTACCACACTTTGCGCCTGTGCTGAAAAAAGACCCAAAAATGCCACAAACAATACCGTCAAAAATTGTTTTCTCATAATTTGCTGTTTTTACGTTTTGTTAAATATATAAATTTTTTCTTTTTAATTTATTAATAGTTGCGTTTAATTCGAATCCTAATAATAAAATCATACAGTTAATCCATATATAGAACATCAATACAAGAAGTGTACCAATTGATCCGTACAACTCATTATAACGGGCAAACCGAACTACATAAATACCAAACACATAGGAAGAGATAATCACTAAAACGGTTGTAAAGATAGCTCCTGCATTAAAAAAAGGGATCTGTTTGGTCTCCCTTGTTCCGAATTTAAAAAGAAAGGAAGCCGAAACAAAAAGCATGATCAGGATAAAAGCATACCGGGCCAGCTGTATAAAAAACACATCGTCCAGCAGCAACCGGTTGGACAGTTTCTGGATAATTACTTCCGAAACCACTATCGCCGATACCGTGATTAGCAGCAGCATGGAGAAAATAATAGACAAGCCTATTGCTACCGCATACTGCCTGAAATATCCTCTAGTAATTGTAATATGGTAAGACGATTCAAAGCCGCCCAAAACCGCATTTAATCCGTTCGACATTAAAAATATCGACAAAAAGAAACCCGACGAAAGCAAGCTCTTGTAACTGTTATTCATAATATCCTTCAAAATAGCTTCTATCGCACCATAGGTATTGGGCGGAACGCTATCGGACACAAACTTTAGAAAATCTTCCTGAAAACCTTCCAGCGGGATATACGGAATCAGGTTTAATATAAACAGTGCAAAAGGAAACAGTGCCATAAAGAAGCTAAAAGCAATCGCCCCGGCTCTATAGGAAAAAGCACCTTTTGCAATACCGATTCCATACAATTCCAGCAAATCGTATAAAGACAAACCTCCAAGTCCCGGAACTTTTATTGTTTTAATAAAAGCCATAAGCTTGTTCAGTACCGGTATTTTTTCAATCTGATCTTCGATTTCTTTTGACACCTTTGTTAATTGGGATTAGGTTTGTGGATTATTTGGATGAAATATACAAATTAAATCGCTTTAAGACTCAAATCAAGATTGTAAATTGAATGGGTCAGGGCGCCGGAAGAAACATAATTAACACCGCACTCGGCATAACGGCGCACCGTTTCTTCATTGATACCGCCTGATGATTCCGTAAGGCATTTCCCTCCTATCATTTCAACCGCTTTCCGGGTATCGTCATAATTAAAATTATCCAGCAGTATCCGGTAAACTCCTTCATTCTGCAAAATTTCCTGAACTTCATCCAGGTTTCTGGCTTCTACTATAATTTTAAGATCCAGATTTTTCTCTTTTAAATAGGCATTTGTTTTTTCGATGGCTTTTGTTATCCCTCCGGCAAAATCATTGTGATTATCTTTTAGCATGATCATATCATACAAGGCAAAGCGATGGTTTTCGCCTCCGGCAATTTTTACCGCCCATTTTTCAATAGCCCTGATTCCGGGTGTTGTTTTCCGGGTGTCCAGTATTTTAGTATTGGTTCCTTCCAGCAAATCCACAAATACTTTTGTTTTGGTCGCTATGGCACTCATACGCTGCATGGCATTCAACACCAGTCTTTCGGCTTTTAAGATCGATTGCGAACTTCCGGAAACGTGAAAAGCGACATCGCCATATTTTACCGGTGTTCCGTCTTTTATAAAAACGTCCACCTGAAGTCCGGGATCAACATACTGAAATACCATTTGGGCAAATGCCACTCCTGCCAGAATCCCTTCGTCCTTTACCAGCAGTTTTGCTTTACCTTGTGCCGTTGCCGGAATACAGGCTAAAGAACTGTGATCGCCGTCACCAACGTCTTCACGGATGGCATTGGCAATTATTAAATCTAATTCGTGCTGAAATTGTGCTTCTGAAATCATGTGTCTACTATTGAGATGCTAAAATAAGGATTCATTTGAAGATTTGAAAATTTATAAGTACTTTAAGCCTTTATTAACGCTGACTCAAATGGAAAAGAAAACCAATACCTATCGCTTAAAACTGGAGTATCTTTCTGATATAAAAGGAGAAAATCCGGAAAAAGAGCCACTTGAATTTACCTTTCACAATCACGATGATATTTTCAGCATCGTTGAAATACTGACCGAAAAAGCCCTTTTTGAAAACCCGGGCGACACCGCAGAATTTGCACTGGGTTTAAAGTTGTTTACCGAAGTAATGCTCCGCAATCGCAAACAGCCTCTATTTGAAGAGTTAAGTCCTGCTATTGCTGCTTTTATGAAAAAACTAAAAGCTTCCTGATTTTTTAAATTTTAATGGTAAAAATCTGTCACCGCCGCTAAAATTATGCAAAGAATTGCCTAACTTTATAGGAGTAACCGGTTCATATTTCAGACTTATGTGGCACAGCAAAAATTTAAGGCTCTACTTTGAATTTTACAAAAGTACACTGGCTATTAATCTCTTTATTTCGCTGATATGGATATTCAATAGCTTAGGGACTTTCTTTGTGTCCTTTTGTACCTTCGGACTGCTGGCTGCCTTTATCTTTAAGGAGTATTACCGCAAAAACGATTACTTTTTTTATTACAATACCCATATCAGCCGGAACAGTCTTTTTCTCTTTTGCTTTATCACCAACCTGTTTGTCTGCCTAATTTTTAAAATACTGAGCTATGAAATATTGCCTTGAAGCAGATAGTATTATAAAATCCTATGATGACAAACCTATTCTTTCGGACATTTACCTGAAATGTGAAACAAACGACATCATTGGTATTCTCGGCAGAAACGGCACGGGCAAATCCACTTTATTGCAAATTCTTTTCGGCACTCTGGAAGCCGAAAATAAGTTTATCCGGATTAACAACCAGGTTTATAACGAGCCCTATAAAGAAAACGACCTCGTTGCTTTTTTACCGCAAAACCATTTTATTCCCAATTATTTCAGCGTAGCCAAAGCGATACGCCTGTTTGTTCCCGCTGAAAAACAAAAAGATTTCTATGACGATTCGCTGATTAACGCGATTAAAAACCAGCAGATCCGGGAACTTTCGGCAGGAGAATTGCGCTATCTTGACGTACGGCTGGTTTTATTCAGCAAGGCGAAATTTGTTTTGCTGGACGAACCTTATTCCAGCATATCCCCGATGCTGATTGAAGACATCAACAACCTGATTATTACAGAATCAAAAGAGAAAGGCATCATCATTACCGACCATCATTATGAAAGTCTTTTAAAAATTGCTACAAAACTATACCTGTTAAAAGACCGGCAAACCTATCTTATACAGGACAAACAACAGCTTGTTGCCATGGGCTATTTAAACCGCAACATGCTCTGAACTGAACAATACTTTTTCTATGAACATTATCACAACAACCAAAGGCGACTTCACGATTTCAACCGACAAATCAAAACTTGATCTGGAGGTTATTCATGATTATTTAGCCAACCAATCCTACTGGAGTAAAAACATTCCCAAAGAACGCATCCGGAAATCCATTGCCAATGCTTTATGTTTCGGCATTTATTATAAAGACAAACAAATCGGTTATGCCAAAGTGGTTTCCGATTTTTCAACTATGGCCTATCTGGGCGATGTTTTTGTACTGGAAGACTATCGCGGACAAGGGCTTTCCAAATGGCTGATGGAAACCATCATGTCCCATCCGGAATTAACCGGCCTGCGCCGTTGGATATTACTCACTTCCGATGCTCATGAATTGTATAAAAAATTCGGTTGGCAACCTATAGCCAGCCCGGAAAAATGGATGGAGATTCACCGTCCGGATATTTTCCGGGAATCCTAAAAACAAGAAGGCAGTATTTTTCAATACTGCCTTCTTTATTATGTTGGTCGTTATTATTTTAAAATCACGTTTATACCCACATTCAGCGCTCCTCTTGAGTTCGTTACTTTAGAGAATTTATTCGTTTTATAGATTTCAGTCAAACCGGCCTGCTCATCATATTCAACAAATATTTTCAGCTTATCGGTAACCGGGATCTTAACCCCTATACCGAGATTCGCACCAAAGTCGGTTGTTTTAAAGAAATCTTTTACATCGTTTTTAAACCTTGTGTCTTTTGCGTTAACTAAAAAACCAACATAAGGTCCAAAATGCAGATACCAGTTTCTCTTCTTTCCAAAATGCCAGTTTGCCGTTACCGGAATGGTCAAATAGTCCAGATTAAAGTGGGTATTGTATATTACCGTTGCATGAACCGGATCGAAGGCATCATTCCCAAACAGCAGATAACCGTCATTCCATCCTTTTCTGTCATAGATCAATTTGGCTTTAACACTCCATCTATCCGAAAAGTAGTAATCTGCAGCTATACCGGCATTCCAGTTAAAACGGGCATCCGAAGTACCGTCTTTCCCTCCGATATAGGCATAATTCGCGCCGATATTTGCGCCAAATTCAACATCTCCTTTGCTCTGAGCGCCTGCATTAAAAACAAGACCAAAAACAGCAATTGCTGCAAATAATACTTTTTTCATTTTATTTTTTCAAAATTTCGGCAAAAATACTATTTAAAGCATACTTTGCAAAAAATTCACAAAATAGTATTACAAAAATCAGACAGCTTTTAAGGCTTCCACAAACAGGTCGATATCTTCTTTAGTATTGTCATGACCTAAGGAAATGCGAAGGCTCGGTTTTTTAATGGCTTCATCAGAAAGAATCTCTGCCAGTACATGGGAAGGCTTGATACTTCCGGATTGGCATGCACTTCCTCTGGAAACAGCAATTCCTTTCATATCGAGATTAAACAGTATCATCGCTGTTTTATCGTCCGAAAACGGCAGCAGCACATTCACAATATTATAAAATCCTTTTTCGCTTCCGTTTATTCCGGTTTCCGGAAAGGCTTCCTTTAACGCCGCTATCAGATAGTTTTTCAAATCAGTGATATGCTGTTGTTCTGCTTCAAGGTTTGCATACGAAAGTTCCAGGGCTTTTGCCATTCCGGCAATCTGATGAACAGCTTCCGTTCCGGCACGCAGTCCTTTTTCCTGTTCCCCGCCAAAAAACAAAGGCTGAATCCCGGTATTTTTCCGGATAAAAGCAAAACCGGCTCCTTTTGGTCCGTGGAATTTATGAGCGCTGCCAACAATAAAATCAACCGGCAGCGTTTGCAGATCGAACGCTGTTTTTCCTACCGACTGTACGGTATCGGAATGAAAATAGGCTCCGTATTGTTTGCAGATGCGTCCTGTCCGCTCCAGGTCAAGTACCGTTCCTATTTCGTTATTTACATGCATCAGGCTAACCAGCGTTTTTTTATCCTGCGCGAGTAAATCGCTCAGATGGGTATAATCGATCTCACCATTCGGCAAAATACTGACATAATCCACCGCAACAGCATATTCTTTTTGAACAGCTGCCACGGCATACAAAACTGCATGGTGTTCTATTTTAGAGGTGATAATCCGTGTTACTCCCAAATCCCTTACTGCCGAGCGGATAATCCAGTTATCGGCTTCCGTTCCGCAGGACGTAAAAATAATTTCCTGCGCATTGGCATTTAGCTGTTTTGCAATGGACTTCCGGGCTGTTTCCAGCAATACTTTGGCACTACGTCCAAAACTATGTGTCGAGGACGGATTCCCGTAATCTTCCGCTAAAACTTTTATCATTTCCTGAACCACTTCCGGTCTGACCGCCGTAGTAGCTGCATTATCCAGATAAACTTTTTTCATAACTAAATCTCTAAATGTTTTTTATTGCGCTTAAAAAGCAGTTTTTCATTAAAAACCACGATGGAAACCAAAATTAAGAAATAGGCGGTCAGCTGTAAAAGACTCACCTGTTCTTTAAAATAGAAAATCGCGAGCAGGAAATTGATGATCGGGTTGATATAGATCATGATTCCTACCGTTGCGGAACTTACTCCTTTGAGCGCATACAAATTTAAGAACAATGGTATAATGGTAAACAGCACTACGATAATGAGCAGGCAAATGTAAAACAAGCCTTCCGTTGGCAGTGCGCCGCTGTATTTCGGGTAAAACGGCAGCATGATACTTCCCGCTACCAGCAGCTGAATGTTCAGCAACAGAAATTTGTCTATTTCGCTGTTTTTTCGCTGGCTCACCAGATACAGGGCATAAGTAGCCGCCACGATCAGGCTGAAAAAGATATCCATAAAATGATTATAGGACAACAACACACAGCTGAAAACACTGATTCCTACCGCCGTCCACTGCCACTTACTCAACTTTTCTTTCAGTATAAAATAGGCAAAAACGGTGGTTAGGATCGGGCATACCATATAGGCAAACGAGGCCGCCTTTACACTAACGTGGTTCATCACAAAAATAAAAAAGAACCAGTTAGCCATTAGCAATATCGATCCGCCGAACGTCAGAAACAATATCTGCCGCTTGTGGTTGGGCAGCATATTTTTAAAGTCCGACCAATTCTGCTTTACAACATTACCGCGAAACACCACATTAACGACCGTCATTAAAATTACTCCGAGGAAAACACGGTAAAATAATATATCAAGCGACGGGTAATGATGAATGGGTTTTAATCCTAAACTGAAGAATCCCCAGATCAAAAAGGCTACAAAAGCAGCCAGGTAGTATTTTGTTGTTTTCATCAGAAAATAAAATTCGGAGCAAAGGTACTAATTTCCCCTGCTCCGAATTTTATTTTATCTTTTTCTTAATCTTTATTAATGGGCACCTTCAATTTCTATGGAATCCACGTCGATCTTTTGTTTCGCCAAAATGGATTTTACAATGATGGCGAAGAATGTCAGGTAGGCAAAGCAGATTACCGGGATAATATAGGAATTGTGAATCCCGATAATATCGGCCAGTTTTCCCTGGATCGGCGGAATGATCCCGCCTCCTAAAATCATCATGATTAAAAAGGCTGAACCCTGTGCGGTATATTTCCCTAATCCCATAATGGAAAGGCTGAAAATGGCCGGCCACATGATACTGCAGGCCAATCCTCCTGCCAGGAAAGCATAAATGGCGATCGTACCTTCCGTAAGCAATCCGGTTAGCATCGCTACTAATCCGATACAGCCGAAAATCATTAAGGTTCTTGCCGGTTTGTCTTTACTCAAAAAGAAAGCGGCAATCTGTACGAATACGCAAACCACATAATAATACAACGGCGACATATCTTTTTCTGCCAGCGTATTCACGCCGATAATAATGGAAAATGCAAGCAACGGCACAACAATGAGCGCCAGATTCTTTTTATTTTTACTCAGGTTAAAAACGCTGATGGCGCCTGCCCAGCGACCAATCATCAGGCTACCCCAATACATGGAAATATAAGGGGCAATTTCGGAAGACTGGTGCTTCCCGAATTCCGGCAGTTTTAACAATTCTCCCAGGTTACTCCCGATAGCCACTTCGACACCCACATAGGTAAAGATGGCCAGCATTCCTAAAACCAGCTGCGGATACTGCATGGCACCCCAGCCTTCACTACTTTTTTTGGCATTTCTTTTGGCCAGCAGCAATCCGCCTACAATCACAACCAGTGCTCCGGAAAGCCAGTACATTCTGGTTTTCTCCAAAGCCGATTTTAATTCATGGGCTTCCGTTTCTATGTTTTTAATAACACTTTCTGCCAGAGCAGCATTGTCATCAATCGAAATATTTGATTTTACGTTTTTAATTTCTTTTTCCAACGATTCAATTTTCAAAGCATCATCACTTTTGTAGCTATTGAAAACCGGGATAAACATCACCGCCAGAAGTACCGTCATGACAACCAGTGTACGGATCGCTTTGTTGGCTTTTTCCATCGGTTCGTCAGATATACCGGCCGGAACCTTTTTGGAAAAATAGAACAATGCCGCAGCCGCTAAAAATAAAAGCCCTACACAGATGTAAAGCACGATTACCTTGTCCAGTTCCAGATGTTTGATCTGATCGTCTGTAATTGACGCTGTAGTGCCAAATAAGGCCAATCCTACCACTATGGGACCGATAGTTGTTCCAAAGGAATTAATTCCTCCGCCCAGGTTCACCCTGCTTGCCCCTGTTTTCGGGTTGCCCAGTGAAATGGCAAAAGGGTTGGCTGCCGTTTGCTGCAATGAAAAGCCCAGCGCAACGATAAACAAGCCCACCAGCATTCCCAGATAGACATTACACTGTACCGCTATTATCATGGCTCCCGCTCCCAAAGCAGAGAACAATAATCCGTAGACAATACTCTTTTTATAACCCCAGTTCCCAACGATATCCTTTCCTTTTGAAGCACCAAAAATAAATAAGAGCAAAGCGCCCAGGTAATACGCCGTATAAAATGCAAAATCAATTAGCTGGGATTGGAACTGATCTAATGAAAAATAATTTTTACAAAAGGGAATAAAAATGCTGTTTCCAGCCGCTATAAAACCCCAGAAAAAAAATACCGTAATAAGGGTATAAAGAGCCGGATAATTGGTCTTAGTTGGTGATACTTCCATATATACAGGAACTTGGTTGGTTAGTTATTAGGATTTCAAATATAACAATTAAGTTGAATTTGATTCAATCCGCTTAGTAGTAAATGTAAAAAAAGTTACTTTTGTTACAAATTCTATGATAAAATGAAAAAAATATTTGGAGCATTTGTATGCCTGTTTTTATTGAACGGATGTGACGATGGCGATATCGTTGTTGAAACTTTTGATTTTGGTAGCAGCAGCATCCAGAAATGCAGCAACAGTACGGACACCCAGACCATTCTTACCAGGACCAACAAAAACCAGCTAATGCTGATCAATGTGGCGGCTTCTAATTTCAAGAACCAGGAAACTGTGGCCGGCACCCCGATAACCATTACCACAACCGGATCGGAAATCATATACCGTTCCTACAGTGACGATGTTACTTCTGCAGCGGTTTGTTCGACCATTCCTCCGGTAAGTCCGGTAGTAGCGGAAGAATACCGGGTGCTTCCCGGCGGTACAATCGAGATTGTAACAACCATGCTTCCGAATGTAAATGCGTCATCATTGGCAACAAGCGTTAGCTATAACCACCAGATAAAATTCAAGAACGTACAGTTTTCAAACGGAGCTTCCACGATCTCTTTCCAGGAATATCTTTTCGGCACCTATACCCCGACCACCAATACGCTTTCGTTCTCTTTCACCGATCCGACCATCAAGAACTGTACGGATAATAAGATCTTCCTGCAAAGCAGCAACCAGGCCTTATTATTGGATTTACCGGCAGCTTCCTATCCGAGTGAAGCAGGAACACAAACCATTACTTTAGACGGAACCAACAGGGCAATATACCGACTTTATACAGGAGGTGCTGCTGCCGATTATACTACCGATTTAATCTGCTCCGGTACTCCGGCAACTCCTATCGTGCTGAGTGAAGAATGGATCGCTAATGAAGGTACCGTTACCATAGTGACCACTGCTATTTTTGGAGTGGACAACACGACAATAATCGGTTACAAACACAATATCAAATTCACCAATATCCGATACAAAAAAGGAAGTCAGTCGTTCCTGCATCCGGAATATACCTTTGGTGACTACAGGACAAACTAAGACAAAAGTATTCTAATTATACTAAAAAGCCCAAACATGATGTTTGGGCTTTTTTATTGCTTAGCGGTTTGCGTTTTGCTTGAAATAAACTTCCGTTGCGCCTAATCCGTACTTCTGATAATCGGCATCCTGAAACACGATATTGTCGTATCGTCCCAAAAGAAAATCCAGTTCTGCTTTCAGGATTCCTTCGCCCACACCATGAATAAAAACGATCCGCGGTATCCTGTTTCGCATCGCAAATTCAATTTGTCTTTTTGCCGTTTCCGTCTGTAATGTCAGAATATCATAGTTCGACATTCCTCTTTTAGACGGCACCAGTTTTTCGATATGCAAATCGATTTCCAGTACAAAATCATCCTTCTTAGAACGCTTTTCCTTAACAAAAGAACGCTTTTTAGGCAGCTCTTTCTCCTTCAAAACGGCATCTAAAGTCTGACCTGAATTAAACACATCTAATTTACTGGAATTATTTATTTTAACCAATTCATTGACAAAATATGTCATCGTGAATCCGTCGGTAGTTTCCACTATAATCTGCTCTTTTTGGAATCCTACAACTACTCCGTTTATGTTGTCGTCGAGCACGGCAACCTGGTCTCCTATGTTAAACATCCTCTTCTTCTCTTTCCTGATTTTCACTTGGCACTTTAGCCATCAGCCGCATCATCCCGTAAAAGAAAATAACCACGGCTATAACCTGAATCCAGACATTGGGATGTGGCTGCGTTTGTTCGTACAGTCCCCAGCCTCCCATTCCAAACATTACTATTATAAAAATTGTTTTCATCGCTATTAGTTTACTTTTTCAAAAATAGGAAACTTTACAAACACCGCATCTCTTTTCGACCGAATATCTTCCGGCAGTCATTTTTCAAACAGCGACACCTTCCTATTCTTTTCAAAACAATACAAACAACATTCTATTTCATATTTCCGATACAGCCATAAAAAAAGGTCCGCTAAGCGGACCTTTATATTATTTTTCAAACTGTTTTAAAGTGTCTGTAATGATTCGGACACAGTCCAGCAGCTGCTCTTCATTCATGACCAAAGGCGGTGCAAAGCGAATGATATTTCCATGCGTTGGCTTAGCCAATAATCCATTATCGCGTAATGCCAAACAGATGTTCCAGGCGGTATCACTTTCTTCCGTATCGTTAATTACAATAGCGTTCAATAGCCCTTTTCCTCTTACCAAAGTACAGATGCTGCTTGTAGCAATATAGTCATTCATTTTAGCGCGGAACAGGTCTCCAAGTACCGCTGCATTTTCGGCAAGCTGTTCTTCTTCCACTACCGTTAAAGCGGCAATAGCAACAGCGGCTGCAATCGGGTTTCCACCAAAAGTAGATCCGTGTTGTCCCGGTTTGATCACATTCATGATCGCATCATTTGCCAATACTGCCGATACCGGATAGGCACCTCCGGAAAGGGCTTTTCCTAAAATCAGCACATCCGGTTTTACATTTTCATGTTCAACAGCCAGCAGTTTACCTGTACGGGCAATTCCGGTCTGAACCTCATCGGCAATAAACAATACATTATGCGCTTCACACAATGCTTTTGCTTTTGCAAGGTAACCTTCGGACGGTACATATACTCCTGCTTCCCCCTGAATAGGTTCTACAAGGAAGCCAGCAACGTTTTTAGTCGATTTTAAAGCGTTTTCCAGCGCAGTGATGTCATCGTAAGCAATTTTAATAAATCCTTCCGTATACGGCCCGAAATTCTTTCTGGCGTTTTCATCATTCGAAAAAGAGATAATCGTAGTGGTTCTTCCGTGAAAATTGTTCTCGCAAACAATTATCTGCGCTTCATTTTCGGCGATTCCTTTTTTCTCATAAGCCCATTTTCTCGTTAGCTTCAAAGCCGTTTCCACAGCTTCAGCCCCGGTATTCATAGGAAGCACTTTGTCGAAACCGAAATAACCGGTTACAAATTTCTCGTAAGCACCTAATTTATCATTATAAAATGCTCTTGACGTTAACGCCAGCGTTTGCGCCTGCTCTGTCATGGCACTGATAATTTTAGGATGGCAGTGTCCCTGATTAACCGCAGAATATGCCGATAAAAAATCGTAATATTTTTTACCTTCAACATCCCACACAAAAACACCTTCTCCTCTGTTTAACACTACCGGAAGCGGGTGGTAGTTGTGCGCTCCGTGTTTATCTTCCAAAGCAATCGCTTCGGCTGAACTCATTTTTTCTATAACTGACATTTTCAATTTAGTTTGTTTGCTATATCTTACATTCCTTCTTTTTCAGGAGAGAAATCATCCTATAGAGTTGTGCAATTTACTAATTCTATTTTAAAAAAGTAACACAAAACAGAATCTTTAATGTGTAATTATAACAATTCAATCGTTTATTTGTGTTTTTTATAACAAATAAACGATTGCTAAAACGGCGTTTGAAATATCATAGAAATGCTGTCCGTTTACATCATCACCTCATCGGCACTTGGTCCGTAACTTCCCGGAATAGGAATATTCAGCAGGCGAAGATAAACTCCCAACTGGGCACGATGGTGTACAATCTGGCTGTAGCTCATCCGGATTACTTCATATTTGGAAGAAGTACTGTAAATCTGATCGCCGTTTCGCAGGGTCCATTCTTCCCAGAATTCTTCTTCATCTGTTGCCACCAGCGACTGCTCTCCTTCTTTCAAGGATTTTTCAAAAAACGCCAGTAGCTCTTCCGTATTTTTAACATCCTGGGATTCATACGGATTGTTCGCAAAATCAAGTTCGTTGGTGTTCAGCACCATGTTTACCCATGCCGGAAGTTCGGCTATATGGGCAGCCAGTACTTTCATTTTCATACTTTTCGGATGTGGCTGCCAGTCCAGTTTTTCTGTTGGCACACAGGATAACATTTTTCTGGTTGTTGCCGCTTCCTGCGCCATTTCGTCTTGTAATAACGTGATTAGTTTCATGATTGTTTTGCTTTTATTGTTTAACAATACAAAGGAACAACCGTGTTGTGACAACAGTGTGTCAGTAGATTTTTAAGAAATTATTTTTTTTGAAGAATTTTTTCGGCAAGCTCTATAATCCGTTCATTCAGCGATGCCGGTTCCATGATTTCGGCATAATCGGCAAACATAATATACCAGCGGGCAAAGCCTTCATACAGCGAATCGGTTAAAAAAGTCATCTCTATTTCATTTCCTTTTATAACCTCACTGACAAAACCGTAATAGTGTTTTCGTTCCTGCAGGTACATGGCAATGTTTTTATCGACTTTTATAATTACCCGTTCCCTTCTGAAGTTGAGATCCTGTTTTTTCTGTTCCTGGTATTTTTGAAGCGAAGCGTGTTCCATACGGAATATTTCTTCTGTCAGGAAAATATCCACCATTCTGTCGGCTCTGAAATGGCGGTAAGCATTCCGGTAATGGCAATATCCCACCGTATACCAGTATTCATTTTCATAATAAATCCCGATGGGTTCCATCAGCCTTTCCGTATTTTCTTCGTTTCCGAAAGCCCGGTACGTCATTTTTACAATCCGCTTTTCCGATATGGCTTTCAGCAGCACATCCAGGCTGTTGCCGGGTGCCGTATTATTCTTTTTCTTTTCCCGGACATGAATGTGACGCTCCAAACCTTCAACCAGTTCCTTTTCACTTCCTCTTAAAACGGATTTGATTTTATACATCGCCGACTGAAAATTGTTCTGAACTGCCGAATCGGAAAGTTTTTCCATTAGTTTCTCTGCCGTTATAAAAGCCATTGCTTCCTCCTGCGTGAACATGACCGGAGGCAAGCGGTAACCGTCCACAATGGAATAGCCCACACCGGCTTCCCCATATAACGGTACTCCGGCTTCTTCCAGTGTCCGGATATCCCTGTACACCGTTCTTAAGCTAATATCAAATCTATCGGCAAGATCCTGAGCCTTTACAACTTTCCTGGATTGCAGCTGGATTAAAATCGCGGTAATACGGTCAAAACGGTTCATAACAACACTTTAGTTGTCAAAAATAAAACAAAGAAAGCCGACAGCAAATTTTTATTTTAAGAATCATCCGGCAGGTTCCTCCTGCACCACCGCTAACACTCCTTTCACAATTTATTAACAAAAATTTACTTCATAAAAAGCAATAGTAACATTTTGAGAATATTTCGATGTATTTATGCTAACACAGCATGTTTAAGTTTGCCGGGTCTAACACAAAAACAAAAACACATGAAAATTAACAAAAGTATCCTGAGCCTTGCCGTGCTTACAGCCATGCTGTCGTGCAACTCAGACGATGAAACAACAAACGATACGGGCAGCAACACTTCCCCTATTGAGTTAAAGAATTATTCCATTACTCCGGCGCTTATTAAAAACATGCCGGGCTTCCCTTCCTTACAGACATTTGCTCTTTTTTCAAGCGAAGATACGTTTATCAACACTCCCGGTTATGTTTTCGGAGGTTCTGCAGACGGTTCCGGTTTATTTAAAAACAGCGACGGTACCTTTACATTCCTGGTAAACAACGAAGATAACTTTGCCGTTTCCAAAATCACGTTCGACAATCATTTCAAACCGGTAGCCGGAGAGTATGTCTTGAATTCCAACGGTGCCGGAAACAGATTGTGTTCTGCTTCACTGGCAACTCCTGAAATCCACGGATTCGGACCTTTATTCTTAACAGCCGGAGAAAGCGGTGCCGAATCGCAAATCATCGGGATCACTCCTTTTGACACAAAGGCAAACAACAGCACACCAAGACCTTTAGCTGCTTTGGGAAGATGGAGTTCCGAAAATGCCGTTCCGTTACCTAAAACTGCCTATTCCGGGCAAACCGTTATTTTAATCGGGGATGACGATTCCGGAACTTACGGCGGTCAGTTTGTGATGTATAAAAGTACTACCGGAGATCTAAACAACGGAAAAGTATATGTTATGAAAAGAACGGATGAGAATATGGTGGAAAGAAACATGACCGAAGGCAACTCTTATGCCGTACAGTTTGTTGAAGTTCCGAATGCCAAAACAAATACCGGCGACCAGAACAACATCCTTTCCCAAACACTGAAAGCCATTCCTTTCGGACGTGTGGAAGATATTGATTACAGAAAAGAAGCCGGAAAAGAGCGTGAAGTATATTTCAACGTTACCGGACAGGATAATTCCGGTGCAAATGCCGATTATTCAAGATCCAAATACGGTCGTGTTTACAAATTGGTTTTAGACCAGAACAACCCGTTAGCAGGTCAGCTGACTTTGGTTTTAGACGGTGACAACAGACAGGGAAAAGCCAAAAAATTCCAGAATGTGGATAACATCTGCGTTACTAAAAACTTTGTGTACCTACAGGAGGATTCAAACGGTTATGGCGATGAGACCCACGATGCCTACATTTATCAGTACAACATTGCTACCGGTGAGTTAAAAGAAGTATTCGAACTGGATCACAAACGCAACGACCCGACGAACAAATACCTTAGTGCCAGCTCGGCTTTGGGTTCGTGGGAATACGGTGCTTTAGTTGATGTTTCCGATGTTATCGGGATTCCGGACACTTTTATGCTAAGCATCCAGACACACAGCTGGAAAAAAGATGCTTTTAAAGGTGTAGACGGCGGAACGGTTCGTCCGAATGAAAATCAGGGCAGTCAGGTAATCTTAATTAAAGGCCTACCAAGATAATCACTACAATTTTTATATAAAAAACATTAGGAATGCAGACCCGTTTTGCATTCCTAATTTCAATTATACCATTATGAGAAATTTGCTTATTCTTATTAACCTGCTCTTCCTTTTTACCGCCTGCAACAATTCGACGCCGAAACCGCTCACTGCCACCGAAAAAACGCAGCATTTTTTAAAAACACAGTATGCTGTTTTTGCCACCGATGTAAAAGCACTTCAAAACCTGGTACTCAAAAACAGCAGCGCTAACGCCTTAAAAAAGCAATTCAAAAAAGCCCGTCTGAGCTATAAAAACGTGGAAAGCCTGGTAACTTTCTATTATCCGGAAGCTTCCAAAACAATAAACGGGGCGGCGATTGATAAAAACGACGTACACGAAACCAGCAGAAAGGTAGAAGAAGCCACCGGTTTCCAGAAAGTAGAAGAAGAGCTGTTTACAGACGCCATCAACAAACCGGAACTTCAGAAACAAATCGGGATCCTGAACGGAATTGTTCAGTCGCTTAAGGATGATTTTTCCAATTTAGAGCTAACCGACAGCAATGTTTTTGAAGCCCAGAAATTACAGCTGCTCCGCATGATGAGTCTGGGAATCACCGGATTCGATTCGCCGGTTGCCTTCCATTCGTTACCGGAAACCAAAGCAACACTGCAAAGTATTCATGCCATAATGGCCTTGTACACCAACAGTACGCAGCTGGACAGCATTATCGCAAAAAGCACAGCCTATATTGACCAAAACACAGATTTTAATCTTTTTGACAGGGCTACTTTTATTGTAACGTACTGCATTCCGGTTTCGAAAGAGATCCATACCATCCAGAAACAGCTGCAAATCAAGAACAATCCTACTCCAACGGCTCTCAATTTTAACAATCCTACCGTTTTTGATGAAGGCGCTTTTGACGTCAACTTCTTTGCCCCGGCATCCAACAAAAATCCTTCCGATGCCCAGAAAGATTTAGGAAAACAGTTGTTTTTTGATCCTATATTAAGCGGTAACAATAAAGTTTCCTGTGCCAGCTGCCATATTCCGGATCAGGCTTATGCCGATCATAAAACAAAAGCCGTGGAAAGCAATTCCCTTTCCCGGAACACGCCTACCTTATTACAATCGGCTTACCAGAATGTACTTTTCCTGGACGGCCGCGTTACCTATCTGGAAGATCAGGCAAGGAATGTAATCAACAACAAGGATGAAATGCATGGCAGTTTTGCCAATGCCCTGGCGAAAGTAAAGAACAGTACGGTTTACCAATCCGGGTTTAAAAAAGTATTTCCGGAAACTACTGAAATCAGCGAGCAGAATCTCTTAAGATCGTTAGCGTCCTATGTTCGTTCCTTATCGAAACTGGATGCTAAATTTGACAACTACCTGAGAGGAAAAGCAACCTTAACCACAAGCGAGAAAAACGGTTTTAATCTTTATATGGGAAAAGCAAAATGTGCTACCTGCCATTTCTTTCCTTTATTCAACGGAAGTGTTCCTCCTTTTTATAATGAAACAGAAAGTGAAGTTCTGGGTGTCCCGTCGAGAAACGTTACGGCAAACGCTGTAATCGATCCGGATATGGGAGAATTCCTGATCACGAAAGCACCGTTAAAAAAGTATGCTTTTAAAACGCCTACTGTACGGAATGCAGCGATCACATTTCCTTATATGCACAATGGTGTGTACAACACACTGGAAGAAGTAATTGATTTTTATAACCGGGGCGGTGGTGCCGGAATTGGCATTACTGTTGACAACCAGACCCTGCCACCGGATGAATTGCATTTAACGAAAGAAGAGATTAAAGACCTGACCGCTTTCCTGAAAACGTTAAACAATCCGCTAACGCCCCGGAAGCATTAACCTTTTCTGGCTTCAAAAAGTGCCACCAGTTTGGTAACGGTATTCCAGTTTCTTGAGGTTGCCGTTACTTTTAACCGGTTTTCAATCCAGTTATTGGTCATTTTGGAATTACCGGCATTATTGTGATAGCATAGGTACAGCGCGCGGTCGCCCATTGTAAACGTATCGGGATGTACGAAAGAGGCATCCAGTTTTCCAACATTTTCTTGTTGCGGCACTTCCGATAAAAAAGCAACATACAGTTGTTTTAATCCGATAGCTGCATCGGCCAAAAACGGATTATTCGTAAAAACCTTTTTCAATCCAGCTTCCGATATAGCCACAACCGTAACCTGAAAACCGTATTTATCCAACAGCAGCGCTGCCACCTGTTGCTCTACCACATTCGGATCGGCTTCGGCAGTGGTTACAAAAACATTACCACTCTGTATATAGGTCTGTACATTCTGAAAACCATTATCCGTGAGGTGGTTTCGCAGCTCTTCCATTTTGATAAGCTTCTGCCCGGAAACATTGATCCCTCTGAGTAAAACTAAATGATTATACATGCTGGCTTCTTTTTTTGAGAATTAAGGTAAAACGGGAACCTTTATCGATTCCTAAGCTTTCGGCATAAATGGTACCGCCATTGCGTTCGATTATTTTTTTGCACAAATATAGTCCGATACCAGTGGATGATTCTTTTTGGGTCCCCACACGCGCCTGTTTGGTGAATTTATGAAACAATTCGTCTTTTTTAGCCGGTTCAAATCCCATTCCGTTGTCGACAACCACAAAAACAACACTGTCGTTTTCTTCCATGACCGTTAAATAGATCTCGGAATCCGGATAGGAAAATTTAATGGCATTATCCACCAGGTTTATCAACACCCGCTGCAGGTATTCTTCTTTTATCAGCAAAGCCACCGCATCCGTTTCATTATTAATGATCAGGTGGATTCTTTTATTGTCCAGTTTCTGATTCAGTACTTTCCCAACAAGCTGTAAAATTTCATCCAGCTCATATTCGTGTAATTCCAGCGTGGATCTGGAAATCAGCTCTTCTTCTTTCAGTAATAGTATAAAGCTTTCCAGAAACTCAAACTGATGGGTGGTCGATTCCAGGATCAGTTCGGCATAGCCCCTTACTTTCTCCGAAGGTTCTTCTTCCAGTATAAACTTTGATAAAAACTGCGGTGTGGTGGCAAAATTCCTCAGATCGTGTGAAAGCAGGTAAATCAGATCCTTTTTTTCATTCAGCAAATCTTCATTTTCGTTAATCCGCATTTGCAGATTGCTTAGCAGCAGTCCTACTTCATCGGTATATTTTGTGGGCAATGACGGAATAACACCTTTTTCACTGTAGTCCAAAAGTGATTTCGAAGCGATTTCTATAGGGGTAACCAATTTTTTCAGTATCCATAAGGTGGCTCCGGTTGCCAGTAAGGTTAATATTAGTGTAACGCTAAAAACGGTTATTACCGAGATGTCTTTAGGACCGAAAAGAATATAAACGACGATACCAATCAGCGGAATATGAATCCCGAGAAAGGCTATAAAAAGGAATTTTAAGGCATAGCTTTTCCTTAAAAAGGGTATCTTAGATAATCGCGTATACAATCTCATTTTATACCTTAATATATTAGGAGGTTTACCACTCAAATGTAAGTAATCTTATTCATACAAGATAATCCCTTTGATAAAAAAATATAGTTTTATACTTTTCAAAACACAACAATCCTTATTTTTGCCGTATGGGAAGAAAAAGAACAGACAAAATCGTTTTTGATACAGTAAAAGTCCTTGATGCAGGTGCAAAAGGCGTTTCGGTTGCGAAAGCTCCCGATGGAAAAGTAATTTTTATTCCAAATGTTGTTCCGGGTGACGTTGTTGATGTACAGACATTCAAAAAACGTAAATCCTATTATGAGGGAAAAGCCATAAACTTTCACGAATATTCCGAACACCGTGTGGAACCTGTTTGTGAGCATTTTGGTGCTTGCGGTGGTTGCAAATGGCAGAATATGAACTATGACCGCCAGTTGTTCTACAAAAATCAGGAAGTTTATAATAATTTGAAAAGAATCGGAAAAATTGAGTTACCCGATTTCGAGCCGATATTAGGTTCGGAAAAGCAGTTTTTCTACCGTAATAAAATGGAGTTCTCCTTTTCCAATTCCCGTTGGTTAACGGAAAAAGAGATTCAGAGTGAAGAAGACTACAGCAATCAGAATGCTTTGGGCTTCCATATTCCGAAAATGTGGGATAAAATCCTGGACATCAGCAAATGTCATTTACAGGAAGATCCTTCCAATGCCATCCGTAATGAAATCAGGCAATTTGCCAACGAGCACAACATGCCGTTTTTCAATCCCCGAAATCACGACGGGCTATTGCGTACGCTGATGATCCGTACCGCTTCGACGGGTGAGATCATGGTATTGGTACAGTTTTTTGAAGAAGACCAGGCACAGCGCGAGTTGTTGTTGAACTTCCTTGCCGAACGTTTTCCGGAAATTACTTCCTTACAGTATGTGATCAACAGTAAAGCCAACGACACTTTATACGACCAGCATATCATCCTTTATAAAGGAAGGGATTATATCCTGGAAGAAATGGAAGGGTTAAAATTCAGCATCAATGCGAAATCCTTTTACCAGACCAATTCCGATCAGGCATACGAGCTATACAAGATTACCCGTGAGTTTGCCGGACTAACCGGAAACGAACTGGTATATGATTTATATACCGGAACCGGAACCATTGCACAGTTTGTTTCCAGACAGGCCCGAAAAGTAATTGGTGTGGAAGCCGTTCCGGAAGCCATTGCCGATGCTAAGGAAAATGCCAAACGCAACGAAATTACGAATTGTGATTTCTTTGTGGGCGATATGAAAGTTGTTTTCAACGAAACCTTTATTGCTACACACGGAAAACCGGATGTGATTATCACCGATCCGCCTCGTGACGGTATGCATAAAGATGTGGTGGAGCAAATTTTAAAAATCGCACCGGACAAAGTGGTTTACGTGAGCTGTAACTCGGCTACACAAGCCCGTGACCTGGCTTTAATGGATGAAATGTATATGGTTACCCGTGTTCGTCCGGTTGATATGTTCCCACAAACGCACCATGTGGAAAATGTAGTACTTTTGGAAAAACGTTAATCAATTTTTGATGAAAAAAATTAAAACATTATTAGTTGCTTTTATCATCGCAAATGCTTTCTGGAGCTGCGAAAAGGATGATATCTGTGCCGATGGAACACCAACGACACCGAGCGTTGTAATTGAATTTTATGATAAAAACGATCCTACTGTTTTAAAAAGCGTTACCAACCTGAGAGTAATAGCCGATGGTATGACGGAACCGATAATCTTTAATGCTACCGGAAACGAAGATACAAAGTATCTGACCACTGCCAATAAGATCAAGATTCCGCTAAAGACAACCGAGGATATTACGTCCTATCATTTTACCCAGAATGCGGCCAATCCCGCTATAAGCAATGAAGACCACATGGTTTTTAATTATTCCAGAACCGACCAGTATGTATCGAGAGCCTGCGGATATAAAACCACGTTCAAGCTGGCCCCTAATAATCCGGTAATTCCGGAAGGAGACACCGACAAATGGATCTCCAATATCGTAACTGTACAATCTAATATTGAAAACCCAAATGAGACACACCTTAAAATATATTTTTAGTATTCTTTTTGTGTGGACCTCACTGGCATCATTTGCACAGGATTCCATCCCTAAAAAAACGGAGCGTTACGGTATTCGTGTGGGAGCCGATTTAAACAGGCTGGCCCGCTCTTTTTACCAAAAAGACTACCGGGGTTTTGAGATTGTGGGCGATTACCGTTTGTCAAAAAAGATATTCCTTGCCGGCGAAATCGGAAATGAAGACCGTACGGAAGCCGAAAGTCAGTTGAATTATACCACTAAAGGCAGTTATTTTAAAGTTGGTTTCGATTTTAATGCCTATGAGAACTGGCTGGATATGGAAAACATGATCTATGCAGGGGTGCGTTATAGTGTGAGTACTTTTAGCCAGGAATTAAACACCTATGCTATTTATGACACCAATCCTTATTTCGGACAAACCATAGTAACACCGGGGCAGAAGTTTGACGGCCTGACGGCACATTGGCTGGAAGTGGTTGCCGGTGTTAAAGCCGAAATCTTTGATAACCTGTTTTTAGGTTTCAGCGTCCGACTGAACTATTTAGCATCAAACAAAAAACCGGAAGGATTCGACAACCTTTATATTCCCGGATTTAACCGAACCTATGAAGGGAATTTCGGCGCCGGATTTAATTATACCGTTTCCTATTTTATACCGCTGTATAAAACGGCGAAGAAAACTGCGGAAACGAAAAAGAAATAATACAGCGTTTACAGTACAGATGATACTAAAAAGGGGAATGGTAATACATTCCCCTTTTTTAGATCAAAATCTCTGAACAGTTACCTCATCTACCTGCTACACCAATAAATGGTTTACCAATCCGGCTTCCATTTTTCTAACAGGCTTTTGGGTACGGTTACTTTTTTATAAATTTTGCCCGAATAATTTTTATTCAGCATTTTCAGAGTATCATTTTGAATTGTTCCTTCGCTATCGCTAATATATAATGTACAATCCCCTATAGTGGCTATCCTGATTTTGAGAACCTTTCCGTTCATATTATAATAGCCCATTTTTGCTTTTACCGGATTAAAAAAGTCTCTTTGTAATGCCGATGTATCTGTCTTTGGAATAATAAACACTCCCAATTTACCATCCTGGTAAAATTTCAGATAGGAAACATAAGGGTAACTATTATTTACATCCTTTTCATAATATGTGTATTCTTTTGTCAGGCTGTTAATATTGAAACCGGCTTCTGCTTTATACAAAGCCATAGTATCAATTTTACTATAGTCGATGGTACTATTTTTCAATTTAGCAATTGCTTTCCTCGGCAGTCCATAATCCGACAATTTGCCATTATAGCAACAGCCTGAAACAGTCAACAGCAGTATAAAGGCCACCGACACTCTGGTTACCATGATGTAAATATATTTTGTGTTCTATACTGACCATAGCCTTTCCAGTCCCATGACTGGTTTTCAAACCCCATTTGTCTTTTATCAAAAATAGATTTCCCGTTAAACCATGGTATTCTAAGGTTATGTATCGCCTGATCCTGAATAGCATGACGAATGTGCTCGCTATTCACTCCAACTCTATACCCTTTATAGCCTACAGTGAGCGCGCCAAGTCTGTATTTTGGTCCTTCTTCTTTTGCTAATCCATTAGGCATTCTTCTGCCAAAATCGTCTACACACAAAGGGTCTCTATGGGTCTTTACCGAGCCATCTTCTCCTTCATAATCCCGATATCCTGTCATTAAATTAAATCCGGCTGTAAAATCACCCAAGGATAAATTCAGTGCTGCAGTCCTATAACTATCTCCTCCATCTCCTAAACCGCCTATTGAACCGTCATTTTCATACATTACTCTGAAATCGCCAAAATGAAGACCTACAACGCCGGTTCTTTGGGCAAAATCACCTTCCCATTTATTAAATCCTAAACTAAATCCGTTTTTCCCGTTATCATAACTGGCTAAAATTGATTTTCTGATTTCATATCCATTTTTCCCTAATCCGTTATAATTACTATTACTCATAATACCAATCCCTCCCGAAAGGCTAAAATCGCCATTACTGAAAGTTGCGCTTAAATTAACACCCACACCGGATGTATTTCCAAAAGCAATTGCCGGTGAAATGCTAAATGAGAAATTATTGATCTGAATACCTATAGGCGGATACAGCAAACTAATTGCCGAACTGGCAGCAGATGTGGCCAGGAAATCCCACATCGGGGCATTCAGGGAGCCGCTTCCGGCGGTAATCCCCGATGAGCTTCCGGCGGTATTATAGGCAACCCAGCCGACAGCTGCACTGATAAGTCCGGATTGTACAGAACTCCATCCCCATTGCCCGGTTTGAATACCACTTGAAACATAACCAACAACAAAACTCACCGCAGCCACTATTAAATCGTCCCATCCGAACCATTCTCCGTTATAATCGGCATATTTTAACGGATTGTTCCAGCAATAGGCATACCTGTTATAACTCTGCGTATTATTGGGATCCTGTACGTAGTTATCCGGCGACAGAAAACGGTGCAATCTAGGATCATACAGCCTTGCGTTCATATTAATCAGCCCCACTCCTAACAAGTGTTCATGACCGATATATCCCCTGTCCAGCAGCAGTCCGTCGGATGTCGTTGGAACAGTCGTGGAACCTGCTATATTGTTATATTTTATCAAAGCACCCCAGGCATCAAAAAGTCGTTTTTCCAGAACCTGTCCGTTAGCATTTGTTATTGCTAAAATACTTCCCTGATAATCCCTGTGCAGGTAAAGGTAATTTTGAGTTGTTCCGTCACTTTTTAAAACTACCGGAGCCGTATAGGCATTACCGCCTATATAGGTTATAAACTCAACGGTATCAGTGAGCAGGTTTCGTTTTATCTCCATACTGCCGTCGGCAGAATAGAATTTCCTGTATTTCCTTGCTGTTTTATCAGCTTCTAAACCGCCATAATACATTGTACATCTGCCATCGAAGGCATTATACTGGTAATCTATATTTTCCTTTCCTTCTTCCGTTATCCAAACAGGGCTTTTAAAAGCATTATACCCTATATTCTGTTCCCTTCCATTATAATATGCCGTTGTTGCAGCATCTGCAAGTGTTACGGAACTGGCCTGATACGGACTTGAAACACCACTTGTGCTATTAATAACATTGTAATTATACGTTCCGATATTGTTCGCTGTTATCCTGCCACGATCGTCATAGCTCTGAGTTACATAAACCCCATTAGCGTCTTTATACTTGATTAACCGATCCTGTTGGTCGTAGGCATTTGAAAAATCTTCACTCCAGCCAAACATACTGTTCGTTCTGCTTAATAAATTACCCCGCTGCGGATCAAATGCTGTGGTAAGCGTCATGAACGGAACTGCCGAAGAATAACTTCCATTTGCTGTTCTGTAACTTGTTGATGCCGGTAGTCCATAGGTGTCATAACTATGTGTCTCCTGACCAACAAAGCTACCGTTATCATATCCGTACTGTGCAGTAAGTAATTGTCCTCTTTCGTTTACAGTATTGGCCTGCCATAAAACCTTCTGCGTTGCATCGTCTACAATCTGGTAATGATAGCCATTTTTATAGGTTTTCTTGATCCATTTATCCGAACGCTTTAAATCGGAAGTATTGATTGCGGTATATAATTCTTTTTCCGGACGGCCAAAAGCATCAAACTGGGTCGCTTGCTGGTAATAGGCCAGATAACCGCTTTCATCCTTAAAGTTCAGTCTTTTGTATTGGTCATAACCGTAAGAATAATTTATCACATACCCTTCTGAAAGATTTTCAAACTTCACTGCTGTCAGCAATTTTGTAGCAGGATCATACGTATTTGTGGTTTTGGAATTGGTATTATCCCCATTAATACCTACAATCGTTTTCCAGTTAACTTTTCCAACGGCATCAAGATCATAAGTTGTAATTCCTTTTGGTGTTTTCTCCGTCAGGGTTTCTCCAAAATCGTTATAGGTATATTCATACGTTCCCGCAGCCGGATCTGTTAAGGTCTTTTTTCTTCCCCAATTGTCCAATGTTATCGTTGTAATCACCCCTCCGTAATCTGACGTTTTTAAATTCCCGTTGGCAAAATAGGTGTAATTAATCGTTCCTCCCGGAGCATCAGTCATAGCAACCACACGTCCGATGGCATTTTTAACCGATGTTTTGGTTTTCACCCCATCATTAATTGTTGTGGTTAAACCGGCATAAGTCATCGTAATCGTTTTACCGGTATAGGCTATATTTTTACTTACTCTTCCATACATGTCATATTGCGTTTCGTTCCATTGCGTTGCTCCGGAATTACCGGTGGCAGGGTCTCCGAAATACAGTTCACTCACCTTGAAATTTCTATCGTAGATATCATATAAATAATCGATACAGGCCCAATTTCCGTTTATATTTTTCGCTCCCGATTTAATTTTCCTTCCCAAATCGTCATAAACTTCATTACTGGCACTGCCATCATCAGGTGTTTTGGTTTCAGTTATAAACGTTTTTTCCGCATTTTTAGAATAGGTATAATTCTTGGAAACACCTAAATAATCTGTGGTCTTTATTTTTTTAAGCCATTTGTCATAGAAAAATTTCGTTTGCAGTAAATATGGGTTCTTCTCCCAATTCAGGACACCATTACTTGTATTGAATTCAAATTCTGAAATCAGATTCTCCGTATCATAGCTTTTTATCAGGAAACGTCCCGACGGATCATAATCGTATTTTGTTTCCCTCGGAGTAAGGGATCCAGCCGTTACTTTTTTCTTTTTGATGTTCCCGAAAGAATCATATTCATTATCCTCAGTAACATGAGGCGTACTGTTTATTTTTTTCTTTACCTGTGTGAGCAGGTTATTTGTATAGGTGTACAATTCTTCCGAACTGCTGGTATCTTCATTCGGTAATCCCTGACCGGGATATATGGTTATCGCCTGAGTTTTGCTCATGGGTCTTCCGATAATATGAGGCGTTACGGAAGGAGCATTATAAGCTATTGAACCTACAGCTGTTTGCTCGTGTACATTTTCTTTGTATAGTTTTGTTACGGATGTTACAGGATTATTGTATGCATCATAAGTAGTTTCCGTTTCACTACGGGTATTATCTAATCCGTTAAAGTTCTGAGTAATGGTACTTTTTAATTTGTAAACTTTATTAAACTGTAATGGATCCTCAAATACGCCATTGACCATATTATATGTATTGCTGCTTTTTGAGATATAATTTGTTATGGGTGCTAAATCACCCGGAAGAACAATACCCGGCAGGGAATAGTTTTCAATATTTGTTCCTCTTAAACCAATATCATTTTTAGAAACAGTCGAAATGATTTGCGTACCGTTATCATCAAACCAGTTTGTACGCATTACACTACGAAATCCAAGAAATCCAAGTCCCTCAAGATTTGTTACTGCTCCATAATATTTGAACAATTGCTTTTTATAAACCGATTTACTGACTTTTTCAAGTTGTGATACAATCTGAAAAGTCGGAGCCATAATAATATCGGTATTAGGATAATTTTCGGTATAACCGCTGGCTCTGTAAGGAATGTCATATCCGTTTTGAGATGTGGTTGCTCCTACCAAAGGACTATAACTAATAATCTCCTTAACGCCGTTTCCGGTAGTGATTGCTCTTAATAACCGTTCTTTACCAAAATCTTTCTGAGATTTAAAATAATGCAGCTTATTATAATTTGCAAAGGCAATTTCCAATTTCTTATTGGGCTGATTTGATGTATAAAAAATCGGAAGAGCAAATTTGTTAATTCCTGGTATATTTCCTGTATTTCCGGCATAATACTGCCCGTATACCTGACCAAAGACTCCATTTTTATTTATAAAAGGACGAACTCTTATATTTCCTAATCCGGAACTGCTTGTTGAATCGCCGCTACAAGTAACATAAAGTATATCTGTTTTTCCATCATTATTAATATCCGATGGAATATAATGGTAGATGTCTATTCCATAAGGAGTCCAATATTCTAATCCGGGATAACTTTGATTTTCCTCAATAAACGCTGTTCCGGTGGAAGTATATTTATACCAATATGAGGATGACGAAGCATTCCCGTTAGGAAGCATGAAATCCGTTTTTCCGTCTCCGTTATAGTCCCCGAATAAAACTATTTTTGTCGGATTTTTAATGACTGTACTCCATAACAATACAAGCTGATTATCACTATTCAGCGTATACACCTTGGCAGAATAATTAGCATTATTGCCATCTATAAACAATATATCTGTTTTTCCATCACCGTTAAAATCCCCGGTTTCAAGTTTATCTTCAGATGAAACATTGGCAATAACCCCTGCAAGGTTCATATAATTTGTCGTTTTCCTTCTGTCTAAATCAATAAAATAAGCATTTCTATTGGATGACGTTCCACTCCAGTCTACAGCAATAACATCTGTCAGTCCATCGCCGTTAAAATCGCCACTAAGGTACTTTCGCTTTAATAAATCCGGAAATTGAATTGCTTTTTGATATTGCAGGTAAACCCCATAAGGAGCAAGATAGTACGTATTTATATTCAGATTATTGATATAGGGTACCATCGGTGCGCTCTGAACTGCTGTCATACCCTGAAACGGAGCCAGCTTGTTGTTCCATGTTAACCATGTTGATGGAAAAATTTCTTCAAAAGATCCACAAGGCACCTCCCATCCCATGTTTAACGATCCGCCGGCTATTTCTGTAAAAAGCCAGAATTTTTTCTTGGCATTATCCCCGTTTGTCGGATATAATAAAAAATCCATATTGCCATCACCGTCAAAATCTCCGGAAACCGTTGCCGAATTATCCACTCTTATACTACCAACAGACAAACTTGTTGTCATAGCACTATATGCAATAGATTCAGGTGTATTATCATAACTAAAAACTGTAGGATTGTAACCTGCTGAATTATCTCCGCACTTTTCGGTAATGCTGATCAGTCTTTCATACCCCAATGAGGTAATATCATGAGCCAAATAATAGTTTCGGAATCCGATCCCGTTTCCAATAACTTTAATTTCTTTAAGTATTTTGTCATTCAGAATATTTTGCCCTCCAATATAAGCTTGTTCCGGTCGCTGCCGGTTTTGATATACAAACTGTATTTCGTTTATGGGAGCAATGGTTCCCATAGTTCCATATTTTATACTGGCTATCCTTAAATTATTGTTTTCCAGCACATAACTATAACTAATGCGTACTCCCTGTGGATTTTCCCAATACTTCAAGGCCCAGGTGGTGGTGGACACATGAGTAGAAAAGCCACCATATATGGCAACAGACCCGTCAGGATATTCAACCTTAAACTCCGCCACACTTACCGGACTGTTTGTTATATTATAAGAAGTAACCTTAATATTGGAGAAATTTTCGGTTTCATATTTTACTCCCTGTCCACCTCCGGGTTTATAATAATTTCCGCCATCTTTAGGGATTAATCTTTGTCCATCTAATGCAAACCGATCGCCGGTACCGCCATTAATTACACTAATATTATTGTCATGAAATTTATTAGAAGGAATTCTTGTAATACTGGAAATCCCTGTTATATTCCAGCCATAACCAGCAAGTCCATTTCCTTCCTGACTACTATAAGTTAAACTAATCTGGGGAACCACTCCGTTAATTCCCGGCGGAACTGCTATAGGTATATTATAGGTTGCCGCTCCTGTTAATGAAACCGACAATGCTCCTTCAGTAATTCCCACTTCTGCTGAGTTACCAGTAGGTCCGGGAAAGCTTGGCGTTAGTGTTGTCGTTGCATCCATCTGCCCCTCTTCGATAGTAGTGGATTTTCTTTCAATAGGCCTGGTTCCGGCAACTTTTGTTCCGCCTAAATCCTGAGCATTAACAGCCAAACAACAAACAATACTTAATGTGGTAAATATAATTTTTCTCATTACTTATCTTTTCAAAATTTTCAAATCTTTCCTTTCGCCGTTATTATATAGTATTGCTACTATATACATTCCTCCCGGATAATCCGAAAATGGAATACGCTGCAAATTATCGGTCTTAAAATCAGTGAATTTTTGAAGTAATGCCCCGTTCATGTTGTAAACCGAAATATTCTCAACTTTTTTATCTTCTATTAAAATCCATTTTACATATAATTCCTCCTGAACCGGATTCGGATAGTAGAAAATTTTATCGGAGATATCGCTTTTAATTAAATCTGCAGCTGTCAGATCCGATTTATTAATTGCTTGTTTTCCTGTACTGCAATTAATACAAATGGCTCGTTTAATCTGGTTTCCGGCCGCATCGTAAGTAAAAAGTATTCTATCGTTCTGTGCGTTTAAGAGCACTCCGTTAAGAATTAATAAAAAAAGAAGAAGCTTTTTCATGCCAACTTGTTATTTGTTAATTTTAACGTAAATCTAATTTATTTTGTTGTAATTTTCTTATATATTTTAAATTATTTAAAATTTTTCATACTTTTTTAAATCTACCAACAAATCATCACTAATAATTACAAATAAAACACCCGTTAAAATAACTGTTGTATTTGCTTACAACACCTCATAAATTCACAATACGTTATATTAAATCCGTAAAAAAATCCCGACAGTAGTACTATCGGGATTTTATATAGCTTTAAAAGCCCTGGCTTTTTATTTAATCTCTCGGATACCTTTTATAAAAATCCATTTCATAAAAAGTTTTTCGCCGTCATTGGTTTTAACAGCCTGAAATTTTGGTGCCAGCAAGGTTGATACTACAAAAGCCGTAACCGGAATCCAGAATCCCTGCAGGTTAGTATAGGCGTCTATTAAAAAACGAAACAATATAAAACAGCAAATCCTGTTAAATCCAAGTACCGGCAAACGGTTCAAAATAATTTTGAGTGCTCTTAAAGTAGTAACGTATTTTACGGTCTTTTTGGGTCTCTACAGTATAACTCTCTTTTATAGAAATGATTTTTTCCTGTGATGTACACGAAAATAAAAACAATACCAATAAAAATAGTAATCTTTTCATCCGGAGTAATAAGAATTTCTAATTGGTCTTTGTTAATGTGACGTTGGTTGGTATTGTAAAGGTACTTGGCTGATCCATCCCACGCATTCCTTGGGGTAATGTAACTTTCCATTGTGCCGTATTTGGATTAGCAGGATTTATTCTCATGTCCAAATCTCCCATTACTCCTGTCGGGTAATTCGGATTTAAAGCACCTGCAACATCGTAAACAAACCCCGACATTATAAACGATTCGATTGGTTGATTGGCTGTCACAATGGTCGGCCATGGTGTAATTGAATTGCCAATGTTTTTTTGTGAGGTATAAATTATCTGCTCGTTCGGCTGACCGTAATTTTGTACAAGCTTGTAATGCCCTCGCAATTCGTCTGTATAATATTTCGGGGCTTCCTCAGTATAATCAACTTTGGTTTCTTTCCAGAACCGTATAACAAAGGTTTGATTGGCGTTCTGGTAAATCCATGTGCCAATGAATGGCGTAAAATAGTTGTTGATGTCCTTGTAGTAATAAATGAATAAAGAGCTTTTTTTGAAGTTTGGATTATAGTGTTGCCGCATTTCTTCCACTTTTTCTACTTGGCCATAAGAGAAAGAAGCAACGAATAATAGCAAACCAAGACTGAATATTTTTCTCATGGTGTATATGTTTAATTTGGACATGGTTTTTTAATTATGTTTGATGTCTTGCTTTCAAGTTCCAGTTTTTGGAAATATTTCATCAACTTTAAATAGCTCAAAAAATTTGGGCTAACTTTATATATCTAATTGACCTTTGTTAATGTGACATTGGTTGGTATTGTGAATATACCTGTATTAGCCGAATTATGAAGACCGGACGGAAGTGTAATATTCCATTGCGCGCTGTTTGTATTGGATGGGCTGATACTCATTTTAAGTATGCCTTTTAAACCAAGTGGATTATCATCCGTATAAGGTGTATTCACGTCATAAATAGTACCATCCAAGAGATATTGTTGTAATGGCGCACCAAATATAATCGTCACCCAAGGGGTTATTGAATTTCCTGCATTGATTTGAGATGTATATATGATTTGTTCATTTGTAGCCCCATAATTTTGAACCAGTTTGTAATGTCCGATCAATTCATCCATGAAATATTTTGAATTACCACTGGATTGATAAAGTACCTTTTCCTGCTTAGTGAATTGCACAACGAAGGTTTGACTGCCGTTTTGATAAATCCACTTACCTATGAATGGAGTAAAGTAATCATTAATATCCTTATAGTAATAAGTGAGCAGAATACTCTTTTTAAAATTGGGATTGAAATATTGGCTAATTGCTTCAATTTTTTCCTGTTGTGCCTGTACGGACAAAGAAAAAAGAAAAAACAACACACTAAATTTAAATATTTTTTTCATAATTGAATATTTTAGTTGGAACAAGGCTTTTTAATAATATTTGATGTTTTGCTATCAAATTCCAGTTTTTGAAAATCTGAAAATGTTGCATCAACTTCAAATAAATTAAGTCCTAACTTGGCTTCTTTTATAAACTCTAAAAATGATTTTTTATCATCTTCGACATTTGAATTTACTTTAATGGTTCCATTGGCTCCATAATATTTTTTAAATAGTTTTTCCATTTCTGCAATTTTTTTCATGTCCAGTATGGTTCCTTGTGCATTGGTGCGTGGATACCTAAAACTGTCAATACAGAGTGTGCAATCAATTGTAAGAGCATATCTTGTTCCATCTGCTGTTATAACATAGAAAACAAAATCACCTGTATCAATTTTATCATTTTGTACCAAGCGACTTAAAACAGCCATATCATCCCACGAAAATATAGAATATGTGCCGTTTCCATTTCCTCCGTATGCATCATGCGTATGTGCCAGCATCACGTATTTTTGACTTGGATTCATATTAATATCAATCATACCGCCAATACCCTGCGGAATTGTCTGTACGGGATTGGATGTTTGTATTGTTGCTGATTTATCAATAAATATGCCGTTTTCGTTACTTTGTGATGTTGTTCCTGCAAGGTCGATAAGTTTTTCTTTCAGGTTCGGAAATTTTTCCAATTGCTTCGTAATCGTTTTGCATCCTGACGGTGGAGCAGTACTTTCAATTTCGTCTAATATGGGTGCTGTTACAACTGGAGGATTTGTATTGCTATTACTACCGCCGCTTCCGCCGCCGGAATGACCACCACCAGTATTTCCACCTGTTGAGCCGCCATCACCACCCAAGCCGCCGCCAAAACCACCGTCCCCCGAACCACCCGCACCACTATTGCCACCACCGCCTATAGACATACTGCAATCCACAGTCGTAACTGAAAAAAGGTGACTTGAGTCATTGCAATACTGTGTAGCTACATGCGGTTCTGTTGACCCTCCTGCTGTCCATGCCTGATTGCACATCCAAACAGTTGCCGTTACGCAATTTAATTCTTTTGCAGTTGGCGTGATGTCATATTCAATCTGCTTAATATTAACCGTGCCTTTGAAATGAAAAGAATGATGTTCCTCACTTGGTGTTAATGGTACTGTAGGTGTGTATTTGACAAGATACGCATTCGCCTGATTCAATGAATCCATACTAATGACAAGGTTTTCAAAAAAAGTGGGATTGCTGATTTCGCGTTTGATCTGAAATGTATAGGTGGTATATGCATCGTCCTGAATCACTTTAGCAATATCAGGCATAATCGAAAATCCGTGTGTATCTTCCATAACAGTTTTTTCGATACTTCCTTTTTTCTGTTTCCCTTTATTTAGTTTTGAAAGGGCTGTACTAAATTGTTCTTCTTTCAGCAGCATATCAAACGTACTGTTTCTTATGCTTATCTTTTCCTGATAGCTTTTCTTGTTGATTGCATCCCGTTCCAGTTCGCAACCGAACAGGACAAATACAATCAAAATCATTACAGGAAAACAGGCGTGTAATTTTCTATGGCTCATTTTCTTAAATTATTAATAATCGCAAATATTATGTTTCTCCAGATAAAAATATTTATGGCTTTCCGTAAAATATTGCAATACGTATAAAAATACGTATTTATAAGCATGCGTCTTACGGACTTTTGGTGTTTTATTTACGGATATTGATACTATAAAACTATGTATTTATGACCTGGATTTTCGGTTTAGCTCTAAAAAGAAATAATTTAAAATGCAAAACGGATATATCGGTCTATACGTGTCTATAGTAACCAGTCTGTATGAAGTTGAGGGCGATACAAAACAATTCGCCTCCTGCCAGTATTAAAATCAATCAGGTTAAGAATAAAACCCCGATTATAAAAAGTATCGGGGTTTTCGTTTGAATAGAGTAATGAATAATTTCGATTGTCTTCAATAACATTTCAACATATAATTACAAACTATTTATAAAAAGTTTTGAAGATAAAAACAAAAATCCCGACAGCAGTACTATCGGGATTTTATATAACTTTAAAAGCCTTGGCTTTTTATTTAATCTCTCGGATACCTTTCATAAAAATCCATTTCATAAAAAGTTTTTCGCCGTCATTGGTTTTAACAGCCTGAAATTTTGGTGCCAGCAAAGTTGATACTACAAAAGCCGTAACCGGAATCCAGAATCCCTGCAGGTTAGTATAGGCGTCTATTAAAAAACGAAACAATATAAACAAAACAGCAAATCCTGTTAACTGAAATATAAAAGCTTTTACTTGTGGTTTCATAGCCATACTATAGGTTTTTATTCGTTATTCTGATTTTGAAATTTTGTTCTTTTGCTGCCTTCATACATTTCGTATTTTACGAAACGGGTTTCCAGCTTACCGTTAAACAGCTTGATTTTACGCGAAGGTTTTAAACCTACGAACTTCAGGGCTTCAATATTAGCGGTGATAAACCAGGCGTGTGTTCCCGGATAATTTTGCTTTAAGGTATCGCCGATTTCCCTGTAAAAACGTTCCATGTCGATATCCAGTCTTTCGCCGTAAGGCGGATTGAACACCATGTGCAACGGTCCGCGGGTTTCTTTTTCGGTTTCAAAAAAGTTTGCCTGCGAAATGGTTACATAATCATCCAGGTTGGCATTAATAATATTGTCTTTTGCTTTGGCAACTGCCGAAGGCGCCTTGTCGTATCCTTTGATTGTATAATGGAATTCCCGGGTTTTTTTCATCAAAGAATTCATGATCTGATCGAACAAATCATTGTCCCAGTCATTCCAGCGTTCGAAAGCAAATTCCTTACGGTTAATGTTTGCCGGAATATTACAGGCAATCATTGCTGCTTCTGCCACTATGGTACCACTACCACACATCGGGTCTAAAAAATCGCCCTGCCCTTCCCAACCGGAAAGCAACAGCATTCCTGCTGCCAGTACTTCATTAATCGGTGCAATATTCGTTGCGGTCTTGTATCCTCTGTGGTGTAACGAATCCCCGGAACTATCTAAAGCAACCGAGCACTGGTCGTTTTGAATGTGAATATTAATTCTCAGATCCGGAAAATCCTTGTTGATATTCGGACGTTTTCCGAATTTTTCACGAAACTGATCCACAATAGCATCTTTTACTTTCAGTGATACAAACTGCGAATGGTTAAAATAATCCGAATGCAGAGTTACATCCACAACAAATGCCTGGTGAACAGACATATACTGCGACCAGTCAACACCCTGAATTCCTTTGTACAGACTCTGTTCGTTAAACGCACGAAAATGATAAATCGGTTTTAAAATCTTTAAAGCCGTGCGCAACGCCAGGTTTGCCTTATATAGGAAGCCTTTATCTCCGACAAAACTAACCATACGGGTTCCTTGTTCCACTTTCTGCGCTCCAAGAACCGCTAATTCTTTGGCTAATATTTCTTCAAAGCCAAAAAAAGTTTTGGCTACCATTTTAAAGTCTTTCATTCTCTACTAAAATTCCTATAAACAAATCATAATTTCAAAATCAAATACTGCAATTACTGCAATTTTGGAATTACATCCGCAAAAATACACTAAATTTGTTGGCTTGTGTAAAACTTATTACACTTTCGTTTACCACACTCAATAATTATTAATTTTAATTAGTACGCTGATTAAACTATTTTGAAATTCTAAAAAAATGCAAAAAGATACAACTACCTGGTATGCTTCCTGGTTTGACACCCCTTATTATCACATACTGTATAAGGATCGTGACTACTCTGAAGCGCAAGTATTCATGGATAACCTGACCCACTACCTTAACCTGCCGGAAAATGCTAAAATCCTTGATTTAGCCTGCGGTAAAGGACGTCATTCGGTTTATCTGAATCAGCTGGGTTATGATGTGACTGGAGCCGATTTATCCGAAAACAGCATTAAAAGCGCTTCCCAATACACCAACGACACGCTGCATTTTCAGGTACACGACATGCGTCTGCCTTTTGAACAAAAATTTGATGCTATTTTTAATCTTTTTACCAGCTTCGGCTATTTTGAAAGTGACGCCGACAACCTGACTACGCTACAGGCAATTAAAGACAGCTTATCGGAATATGGTTTTGCCGTTATTGATTTTATGAACGTAACACATGTGGTCAATAACCTGGTGCCGGAAGAAGTAAAAACAGTGGAAGGCATCGATTTCCACATTCAGCGTTATGAAAAGGACAATCATATTTATAAAGAAATCCGCTTTGAAGACAATGGCGAACAGTTCCATTTTACAGAAAAAGTAAAGGCACTTACACTTGCCGATTTTGAAGCCATGATGGAAGAGGCTGGTATATTCTTACTGGATGTATTTGGCGATTACAAACTGCGTAAATTTTTAAAAAACGATTCCGAACGACTTATAATGATTTTCAAATAATATGCTATACTTAATTCCTTTACTATCGGTAATTATAGGGTATGTTGCGGCAACCTTTTTCCGTCCGAAAAATAAACAGAATCTAAAGTTATTATTAGCGTTCAGCGGCTCATTCCTGCTGGCGCTGACGGTTTCCCATTTGCTGCCGGAAGTTTATGAAGCCAGCAATCACGCCCACGAAGGCCACGATCACGCCCACAGTCCTGTCGGGATTTTTATCATGATCGGGATTGTCTTCCAGATCGTACTGGAATATTTTTCGAAAGGTGCCGAACACGGGCATGTTCACGGACATGAAACCATGCACCACATTCCGTGGTCGTTATTCATCAGTTTGTGTTTACACGCCTTACTGGAAGGTTTACCGGTAAGCCATCACCATGATTTAGCCTGGGGAATTGCCATTCACCATTTCCCGATAGCGATTATATTAACCACCTTTTTTATCAATTCGCACCTGAATAAAACGGCCATCTTTATTTTCATGATGGTATTTGCCTCCATGACACCACTGGGAACCCTTTTAGCAGGATATTTACCGTTTATCAGCGAATATTACAGTCAGATTACCGCTATTGTAATTGGTATCTTATTCCATATTTCGTCCACTATTATTTTTGAAAGCAGCGAAGGCCATAAATTCAATATGGCTAAGTTAACGGCCATTATATTAGGGATAATCCTGGCTTATTTTATGTAAATTTGATAACTGGTAATAAAAAGGCAAAAGCAATAAATAAAAGGCAATAGGCAAAGGGCAATTAACCCTCTTGTTAGCCTGATCAATAAAATATAGCAATACTATTAATTTCGTTTCACCAATGTCATTTACACGCATCACCGAGCAAGCTTCGAAATATGAACATTTAGAAAAAATGTCCGTTTCGGAATTACTGACAAACATCAACAACGAAGACAAAACCGTTCCTTTGGCTGTTGAAAAAGCCCTGCCGCAAATTGAAGTTCTGGTAACCGAGATTGTTGCCAAAATGAAAAACGGCGGCCGTTTGTTCTACATAGGTGCCGGAACTTCCGGCCGTTTGGGAATTGTGGATGCTTCCGAATGTCCGCCAACTTTTGGCGTTCCTTTCGACCTGGTAATCGGATTAATAGCCGGTGGCGACACTGCGATCCGGAAAGCGGTGGAGTTTGCCGAAGATGACCGCGAACAGGCCTGGAAAGACCTGTCGGAATGGAACATGACCGAAAACGATGTCGTGATTGGCATTGCCGCTTCGGGAACGACTCCTTATGTAATTGGCGGCCTGGAAAAATGCAATCAGCTGAATATTACCACCGGATGCATTACCTGCAACCAGGGAAGTCCTTTAGCCGAAACGGCAAAATTTCCTGTTGAAGTTGTTGTAGGGCCGGAATTTGTTACCGGAAGCTCCCGTATGAAAGCCGGTACTGCACAAAAACTGGTTTTAAACATGCTTTCTACCGCAACGATGATTCAACTGGGCAAAGTGAAAGGCAATAAAATGGTGGACATGCAGCTGAGCAATCACAAATTGGTAGACAGAGGTATCCGGATGATTATGAGCGAGATTAATGTTACCTATGAAGAGGCGCAAAAACTGCTGGAAGAACACCAGAACGTCCGTAAAGCCATTGACAATTACAATCGTATTTAGCGAAACTTAACACACAAAATCATGCATACCAACAAAAAAGTATTAAGCAGAGGGATCCGGTATCTGGCCGGAGCCTTACCGTTACTGTTTTTAGGACCTGTTATTATCAACAGCTCTTTTAAAAATCAAAATAATCCCTTGTTTTATCCGGTACTTGGTTTGGGGATTTTAGTTTGCATTACCGCAATGTGGTTTATGTTTTTGGGACTGCGAACCATTACCAGTAGCATGTTTGATAAAGAATCATAATCATGGAAATCAACAGCAACTATCTGGAAAGTGTCAAAAAACAGTTTCTATACTACAAGACTATAGGCGAAAAAGCCATGGAGCAGCTGGAACCGGAACAATTCTTTGTTTCTTTAAATGACGATACCAATTCCATTGCCATGATTGTCAAACATCTTTCCGGCAATATGCTTTCCCGATGGACCGACTTCCTGACCACTGATGGGGAGAAAGCGTGGCGCAACCGTGATGAAGAGTTTGAAGAATCGGTTATGACCAAAGAGGAGTTACAGGCAGCCTGGGACAAAGGCTGGAATTGCCTGCTTGACACTTTAAACAGCCTGCAGCCGGAACAGCTTTCGGAAATTATCTATATCCGCAATGAAGGGCATACCGTTACGGAAGCGATCAACCGTCAGTTAGCCCATTATCCTTACCATGTTGGACAAATTGTTTTTTATGCTAAAATGCTGAAAAAAGGAAACTGGGACAGTCTTTCGATTCCTAAAAACAAATCCAACGCCTATAATGCCGAAAAATTCTCCAAAGAGAAAACCATACGAAACTTTACCGACGAAGAGTTAAAAAAATTACAATGAAAAAAACAGCACTACTTTCTTTTATTATTGTTTTTGTTTCCTGCTACAACCAGGAACGTAACTGCAAGGATTTCCGAACCGGAAAATTTGAATTTTCCCAGGAAATAGACGGCAAACACATGACATCCGTATTTGAAAGAACCGACAGCCTGCAAATCGAGACCTTTAACGGAAAAACCGACACGGCTTCCGTTCGCTGGACCAATGATTGTGAATTTGTCCTGCAAAAACTGCATCCGAAGAACATGCAGGATAAAAAAGCCATCAGTATGAAAATACTGACTACCAGCAACAAAGGCTATACTTTTGAGTACTCTTTTGTGGGCGACCCAAAAAAACAGAAAGGAACTGTAACAAAAATCGATTAATTTACGTTTAACAGCTGTATTTTAAACCAAAACCAAATAACAAAAAACTAAAATGGAAGTATTCTTAAATCCGGATGCGTGGATCGCTTTATTAACTTTAACATTCCTTGAAATCGTATTGGGTATTGACAACATTATCTTTATTTCGATCGTTACCGGAAAATTACCGGAAGAGAAACGAAAAAAAGCTACCCGGATCGGATTGTTCTTAGCCATGTTCATGAGAATAGGCTTATTATTCGGGATCACGTTGCTAATTGCCATGAAAGAACCTTTATTCAGCGTAAACTGGGGCTGGTTTAACGGGCATTTTACCGGTCAGGCACTTATTTTATTATTAGGAGGTTTATTCCTGATTTATAAAAGTACCAAAGAAATCCATGAAAAAGTGGACCATAAAGGGGAAGAAGAGCACAACATCAAAACGGCTGCGGCCAAATCGTTTGGAAATGTTATTTTCCAGATATTACTGATTGACCTTATTTTCTCTGTAGACAGTATCCTTACTGCTGTGGGAATGACAAACGGTCTTAACGGTGCCTTAGTTATTATGATTACTGCGGTAATTATTTCGGTTGGTGTTATGATGCTATTCGCAGTTCCTGTTGGAAACTTTGTAAACTCAAACCCTTCCATTCAGATTCTGGGACTGGCATTCTTAATCCTTATCGGTTTTATGCTAATCACGGAAAGTATGCACTTATCGGAGGCTACATTAGCCGGACAGCACATTGGTGCGGTTCCGAAAGGCTACCTCTATTTTGCCATTGCTTTCTCGCTGGCAGTAGAATTTGTCAACATGAAAATCCGCAAACGCAAATAAAAAATAAAAGCCCTCAATTGAGGGCTTTTTTATTAGTCTAACGTCAGCGTAATCTGACCGTCGTCTTCCAATTGTACATTTTCATCCGATAAATCTTCTTCGCCGCGAACTTCAATCTCTTCCGGGATTTCTTCCGCTGGCGGATCATACGGCAGCGATTCCAGCAGGTTAACCTGTTTAAGCTTATCTGTCGTTAGCTGGTTCCCTAAGGCTTTTATACCTTTTACCGCAATGAACTGCTCCAGGTCGATCGTCTGGTTCTCTTTCTGAACACCTTTTACTTTTGCAAAAACAATCTCTGCTACCGGTCTGTAATCGGTCGAAACAATTTCCAGCTGCGAGTTAGGATGCTCGGAAATAAACACCTCTTCTTTATTTTCGTTTTCAATCAGGAATCGTTTCACATAATAGCGTTCCTTTTCGCCGTCATAATAAATTGCCGAAACCGGTTTTTTAGGAACCCATTTTTCCAGTACCACCATATCTTCATCAAAATGCGTGGTAAGCTCCGGTACGATGGTTTTTAGTTTTCCGGACTGATTGATGATCAGCAACCGGTCATTCGGACGGAATTCTCCTAAAAGCTCTCCCCTGCCATCGACATTCAATCGTTGTACGGTATCGTCAAACCAGATGCGTCTTGGTTTTAAGGTAGAAATGCCCTTTTCTTTCAGTTCTATTTTTTTAATCGGATATTTGGTAACGGTATTTCCTTTACTGCCCCGTCCTTTTATGGTCAGGGTTGCAAAATCCAGATCGAATTTCAGTTTTTTAATACTGCCCACCTGACGCAGCAATACGGTCACTACTTCGGCCTCTCCATTCGGATTGTGGGAGAAGTACAACACCTGCGATCCTTTCGTTTCATTCGTAAGATCATACATTTTATCACGGGTTACCCCGGAAACATTAAAACGTTTCACATAGGAAGGTCCGGATTTACCATCGCGGTAAATCATGTTGTATATTGTCCTTTTATCGTTTTTGTCGAATACCGCCACGTGAATAATGTCTTTCCCGATAAACTTTTTATCGTCTACTTTGGAGATCATCATGTTACCGTCGCGAAGGAAAACAATCACATCGTCAATATCGGAACAATCCGCAACATACTCGTCTTTTTTAAGTCCGGTACCAATAAACCCTTCTTCACGGTTTACGTATAGTTTTGTATTTCGAAGCACTACTTTCGTCGCTTCAATGGTGTCAAAACTGCGAATCTCGGTCTGGCGTTCTCTTCCTTTTCCGTAACGTTCTTTTAATCGGGTAAAATAGGCAATCGTAAAATCGATCAGGTGTTCCAGATCATATTTTACCTGTGCGATATCTCCTTCCAAAGCTTCGATCTTCTCCTGTGCTTTGTCAATATCGAATTTCGAGATACGCTTGATCCGGATTTCCGTTAAACGAACAATATCTTCTTCGGTTACCGCGCGTTTCAAATGGGTAACGTGTGGTGCCAGCCCTTTATCGATGGCTTTAATCACACCATCCCAGGTTTCTTCTTCCTCAATTAAACGGTAAATCCTGTTTTCGATGAAAATACGTTCCAAAGAAGCAAAATGCCATTGTTCCTCAAGTTCCTCCAACTGGATTTCCAGTTCTCGCTTGAGTAATTCTACCGTTCTGTTTGTTGAGATTTTCAACATTTCAGAAACACCGATAAATAATGGCTTGTTATCCTGGATCACACAGCCTAAAGGCGCCAGAGATGTTTCACAGCCGGTAAAGGCATAGAGCGCATCAATTGTTTTATCCGGTGAAACACCCGGCGGAAGATGGATCAATATTTCAACATCGGCAGCCGTATTGTCTTCAATTTTTTTAACTTTTATCTTCCCTTTTTCATTCGCTTTTAAAATACTGTCAATCAGCGTTGTGGTATTGGTCGAAAAAGGAATCTGGGAAATAACCAGTGTTTGTTTGTCTAATTGTGAAATCTTGGCACGTACGCGTACACGCCCGCCCCTAACACCATCGTTATAGGCCGACATATCGGCGATACCTGCCGTTGGAAAATCCGGATACAGGGTAAACGGTTTTCCTTTTAATATTTTTATCGAAGCATCAATCAGTTCGTTAAAGTTGTGCGGCAGTACTTTTGTAGAAAGACCTACGGCAATACCTTCACCACCCTGTGCCAGCAGTAACGGGAATTTTACCGGTAAATTGATCGGTTCGTTACGACGTCCGTCATAGGACAGCTGCCAGTGGGTAATTTTTGGCGAATACAATACTTCCAATCCGAATTTACTGATACGGGCTTCAATATAACGCGAAGCTGCCGCACCATCACCGGTCAGGATGTTTCCCCAGTTCCCCTGCGTGTCGATCAATAAATCTTTCTGACCAATCTGTACCATCGCATCACCAATACTCGCATCTCCGTGAGGGTGATACTGCATGGTATGTCCTACCACGTTGGCAACCTTATTGTAACGCCCGTCATCCAGCTCTTTCATAGAGTGCATGATACGGCGCTGTACCGGTTTAAAACCGTCTTCAATTGCCGGAACTGCACGTTCCAGGATAACATAGGAAGCATAGTCCAGAAACCAGTCTTTATACATTCCGGTTACTTTCGTAATCGTATCGTTATCAGTTGTTTCCTGATTATTATAAAACTGTTCCCCTTGTGACTGCCCTTCTTCTATTGGATCTAAATTTTCTTCGTCCATTTATATGCTTAATTCAAAATTGAAATTTGAAACTCGATTTTTATTTATCCTCAACCACGTCCAATTCTACTTTCAGGTTTTTAATGATAAATTCCTGACGATCGGGTGTATTTTTTCCCATATAGAATTCCAGTAATTTTTCTATGGATGTTGCTTTATCCAGCATTACCGGATCCAGACGGATGTCTTCGCCGATAAAGTGTTTAAACTCATCCGGAGAAATCTCTCCCAATCCTTTAAATCGGGTTATTTCCGGTTTCGGTTTTAATTTTTCTATCGCGGCTACCCGTTCGTCTTCACTGTAACAATAAATTGTTTCCTTTTTATTACGCACCCGGAATAACGGCGTTTGCAGAATATACAAGTGTTCCGCTTTAATCAGTTCGGGAAAGAATTGCAGGAAAAACGTGATGAGCAGCAAACGAATGTGCATACCATCGACATCGGCATCGGTAGCAATTACAATGTTGTTGTACCGCAGGTCGCCCATATCTTCTTCAATGTTCAAGGCTGCCTGAAGCAGGTTGAATTCTTCATTTTCGTATACGATTTTCTTAGTCATCCCATACGAGTTCAGCGGTTTTCCACGCAAACTGAATACCGCCTGCGTATTCACATCCCTTGATTTGGTGATGGAACCCGATGCGGAATCTCCCTCCGTGATAAACAGGGTACTTTCCAGATAACGCGGATTTTTAATATCGGTTAAATGCACGCGGCAATCGCGTAGTTTACGGTTGTGCAGACTGGCTTTTTTTGCACGGTCCTTGGCTAATTTCCGGATTCCGGAAAGTTCTTTACGTTCTCTTTCCGCCTGTAGAATCTTGCGCAGTAACAAATCGGCTACTTCCGGGTTTTTATGCAGGAAGTTATCCAGGTTTGTTTTTACGAAATCATTGACATAGGTACGTACCGACGGTGAATTTGGCCCCATATCGGTCGATCCCAGTTTGGTTTTGGTCTGCGATTCGAAAACCGGCTCTTCAACTTTTACCGAGATAGCCGAAACAATGGATTTCCGCACATCGGACGCTTCAAAGTTTTTATTGTAAAATTCTTTGATCGTTCGCACAATAGCTTCACGGAAAGCTCCTAAGTGGGTACCTCCCTGAGTGGTATTCTGCCCGTTTACGAACGAATAGTATTCTTCTGAATATTGTGTTTTACTGTGGGTTAATGCGACTTCAATATCATCCCCTTTTAAGTGGATGATCGGGTAGATCATGTCTTCTTCCGAAATGGTTTCTTCCAGTAAGTCTTTCAGACCGTTATCCGAATAGAATTTTTCGCCATTGTAAATAATGGTTAATCCGGTATTCAGGTAACAGTAATTTTTAAGCATTTTAACAATGTACTCGTTACGGTACTTGTAATGCTTGAATATGGTTTCATCCGCAATAAAGGATACTTTTGTTCCTTTGCGTTTGGTTGTTTCTACAATCTCTTCTTCCAGCGTTAAATTTCCGGCAGAGAATTCGGCTGCTTTCTGCTGGTTGTCGCGGACAGATTCCACGCGGAAATAGTTGGAAAGGGCATTTACGGCTTTGGTACCGACCCCGTTCAGACCTACCGATTTCTTAAACGCTTTGGAGTCATATTTTCCCCCGGTATTCATTTTCGAAACAACATCGACCACTTTACCCAATGGAATCCCACGGCCATAATCGCGTACCGTTACCATTTTGTCCTTTACCGTGACTTCAATGGTTTTTCCGGCGCCCATTACAAATTCGTCGATACAGTTGTCAAGAACCTCTTTCAGAAGAATATAAATACCGTCATCAGGTGAAGATCCGTCCCCAAGTTTTCCGATATACATTCCGGGACGCATACGGATATGCTCTTTCCAATCGAGTGAACGTATATTGTCTTCGGTGTACTGATTTTGCTCTAGCATAAAGAAATTTTGGATTTTCTGCTAATATAGCATTTCTGCCGAAAAAATGAAAGAGCGCAGCAATAAAGTTATCAAACAGAATTTGTAAACAACTGATTCTCTGACAATCAAAAAAGCTTCAAATCAAACGCTACTAAAGATAGTATAAATATTACAAAACAGAATAAAATCGGAATTCCCGCGAGCAAAATCCATAGCATTTTAGGTTTTACCTCATCCGATTTTGCAATTTCCAGCGTTGTGGTCACGGAAGCAAAAACCGAAAGAAACAACAAGGCATATCCTAAATAGACACCTGTTTTATGTATCCAGTTGTACTTTATGTTATATTGAAAATTTGCGCCCAGAAAATACGCGATAAAACTGGCTATAAACAGCAACAGTATGTTTCTGATATTTTTTTTAAATTTCATAGTATATTAGTTATAATGGCAAAATATTCCCTTGTCATAAACGGCCCACCAGCTTGCCTTCTGCCGTGCCGCTTTTAAAGCATTATTCGCCCAGGTATTACAGGTATAAAACAGGTTGTAAGCACCGTTAGCTTCATAAAAAGCATCGTTTTTACCATAGCTCCGATGCTGTATCCAGAGTACTTTTTCGTTTGCATCCCGCTGAAAACTACCGGCAATATAAGCAACCAGCTGCCGATAATCTTCTTTGGACAGCATTATCTTTTTACAGTCTTCCCCTTCCATCATTTTCTTATAAAAAGTGGTGTGCATAGCCGAACTTCCCAGGTTAAAAACAGCATTAAAAGCCGTACCGGCTTTTAAATCGGACCATTCGGGCGTATCCAGGTAAAATCCTTTATCACCCCATCCGAAAGCCAGGTAATTCATAATACTATCCTTAGATCTGGTTTGCCGGAAAGGCACTTCTTTTGTCCAGTCCCTGACCTCATTTTTTACCGGTACCACGACATCCGTATGCACCCCATTGGTCAGTATATAAACAGCAATATCCCGCTGTCCGTTAGCCACTTCCGTATCGTTAACAGTAATCCGGGACAATACCAATACTGCTATGACATACAGCAATAGAAATCCTGTGATTCCGGCAACTGTCCAGCCCAAAATCCTGAGGCATTTTTTAAATACAACCATTCCTGATAAAAATCCGGTTTTGTTAATACTATTTCACTATTACAGGAAATACTATCAAATTAAAGACCATTTCTATTAAAAACTGAATTCTTTTACAATATCTTTAATCTGGTTGTCAAACAACGGATTGGAGATCTGCTTTTTATCCACATCGAAATTTTCATAAAAACCCGGTAATGAAAATGTTGCCACGATATTAGCACCATATCTCGGCAGGCTGTTTTTGGCTATTTCCAACACACTTGCCCCACCTCTTGCACCCGGAGAAGTCGCCATGAGCAAAACCGCTTTTTGCTGAAAAACATCTTTAAGCTGCCGGGAACTCCAGTCAAAAATATTTTTAAACGCTACGGAATAATTACCGTTATTCTCGGCCAGTGAAACCACGATCATTTCTGCAGAAGCCAGCTTCTCCAAAAAATCCGTTGCCAGTTGCGGCTTCCCTATTTCCTGCTCTAAATCGACACTGAATACCGGCAGGGCATAATCGTTTAAATCAAGTACCTCAACAGTTGCATCTTCAAACAAATTTGCAACATAGGTTACCAGTTTCTTATTTATAGAGTTATGGCTGTTACTGCCAGCGAAAGCGATAATTTTCATAGGTATATTTTTTTCCGTCTAAAATTACTAAAATTAGCCATACCGATTTCAGCAGACGCCATAAAAAAAGCGAAACAATTGTTTCGCTTTTTATCTTATTTTACTCCGTTAATTAGACATTAAATCTAAAGTGCATTACATCACCGTCTTTAACGATATATTCTTTTCCTTCCACTCTTAATTTTCCGGCTTCTTTTACTTTTGATTCCGAACCAAAGGCTACATAATCATCATAAGCAATAACCTCAGCACGGATAAATCCTTTTTCAAAATCAGTGTGGATTACTCCGGCTGCTTTTGGCGCCGTGTCACCCACGTTGATCGTCCAGGCACGTACTTCTTTAACACCAGCCGTAAAATACGTCTGCTGGTTTAACAATTTGTAAGCCGCACGGATCAATACTGACGAACCCGGTTCTGTTAAACCTAAATCTTCCAGGAACATTTTGCGTTCCTCATAGCTTTCCAACTCTGTAATATCCGCTTCCGTTCCTACTGCCAGAACAATAACCTCCGCATTTTCATCCTTTACCAGTTCTCTAACCTGATCTACATAACTGTTTCCTGTTGCCGCAGAACCTTCGTCTACATTACATACATATAAAACCGGTTTTGCCGTAATCAGCTGAAAACCTTCCATTAAAGCCTCCTCATCATGATTTTGCGGTACAACTGTACGGGCAGATTTCGCTGCCAATAATGTTTCACGGATTCGGGATAGCAATGCTTCCTCAACCTGCGCTTCTTTATTTCCTGTTTTTGCCGCTTTTTTTACTTTTTCCAAACGTTTTTCAACGGTATCCAGATCTTTCAGCTGCAATTCGATATCAATTGTTTCTTTGTCACGGATAGGATTTACATTACCGTCTACATGAACAATATTATCATTATCAAAACAACGCAAAACGTGTATGATCGCATTACACTCGCGGATGTTTCCTAAAAACTGGTTTCCTAAACCTTCTCCTTTACTGGCTCCTTTTACAAGACCGGCAATATCCACAATATCCACTGTAGCTGGCTGTACACGCTCCGGCTTCACTAATTCCTCCAATTTTTCCAATCTCGGGTCCGGAACATTTACCACACCGATATTCGGTTCAATAGTACAAAACGGAAAGTTAGCACTTTGTGCTTTTGCATTCGACAAACAATTGAATAAGGTTGATTTCCCAACATTAGGTAATCCTACGATTCCAGCTTTCATGTATATGAGTTTTTAAAAGTCTGCAAATATATTGATTATTAGCCAAACTTCAACCTACTTTTATTTTAACATTTTATTGGCAAAAAAACGTTTTTTTATAAATTTTTTAATACAAATTGTTTAATATTTCCGTTTTTAAAGCTTATATTTGTTAAATAGTAACCTTAAAATAAAAAAATATTATGAAAAGATCAATTTTAAGTTTAATAATACTATTCTTCTCTGCGGGTATATACGCCCAAAACACAAATGTTCAGTCTGAAGTTAAAACAACCGTAAGAACAATAAAGGATTCTGAAGGCGAGAAAAAAATCGTTAAAACCGAGGAATTAGAAAAAGTTCAGGACGTTGAATTAAAAGATGCCAATTCCAAATCTTTAAACAAAGAAATGCAGTTAGGACCAACTCAGGTTGTTTCTAAAGTTAAAGTTACTGTTGACGGTGTTACCCGTTATGTAGATGTAGACCGCTCTGCTTATTACACCTACAAAGGACAGAAATACCAGGTATTGCTTGATAAAGTGGGATACACTATTATCAATCCGGACACCAAAAAACAGTTGGCAGTTCTTAGAGAAACGTCTAACAATACGTATATTGTAAAAAATAAAAACAAAATTTCCATTGGCCATTTTGATGCCAACGGTGATTTGATCATGGAAACATACGATGAAAAAGCCGATACGGTAACGTTTGAAAAAGCAGAAATCATTCGTAACTAATCCGGAAAGCACAAAAAAAAGCCTCAAGAAATCTTGAGGCTTTTTTTTATTCGTTATGCAAAAAGGATTGTCGCTGTAAAAGTGTTTCATCACTTTCCACATGGTTATCATCCGGAACACAGCAATCCACCGGACATACTGCCGCACATTGCGGTTCTTCGTGAAAACCTTTACATTCCGTACATTTGCCCGGAACAATATAATATATATCATCCGAAATGGGCGTCTGTGCTGCTTCCGCATCCACTTCTGTTCCGTCCGGAAGCACTATTTTACCGGTTAATTTGGTACCGTCTTTATATCTCCAATCGTCTGCCCCTTCATAGATAGCCGTGTTTGGACACTCAGGCTCGCAAGCCCCACAGTTGATACATTCGTCTGTTATAATGATTGCCATAGCTAATTTTATTATTTTTGCACAAAATTACAATCAAAACCATTCATAAACAAGCCACTCATGACACAAAGCGATAAAAAAACAAGTTTTATTGAATTAGGAAAGTTTTTAAATCAGTTTTCGATAAACGGAAATGAGCAAAAACCGGATGTGAAGAACAATGCCTTATTCTATGATAACTTTATCACACTAATTGAATTATCGCAATCCCATAATGGCTGGTTCACTCCGGAGCAGGTTTATTTTGCAATACAGTCATGGGCAGAAGCCCTGACCGAAGAACAGCTTGACAAATGGTTGTCCCGCTATGATTTCACTGCCGTAAAACCCAAAACGGTGGGCTTAATTCTTGCCGGAAACATTCCGCTGGTTGGCTTTCATGATTTCTTGTCGGTTATCCTGTCCGGCCACAAGGTTTTGATTAAAACATCATCCAACGATCAGAAGCTGCTTCCTTTTTTAGCCGGTTATCTGATTGCCATACAGCCGGAATTAGCCGATTATATCACTTTTACAGACGGGAAACTGGAAAATTTCGATGCGGTAATCGCTACCGGAAGCAACAATACGGCCCGTTATTTTGAATACTATTTTAAAGACAAGCCGAGCATCATTCGCAAGAACAGAAATTCCGTTGCTATTTTAAACGGAAAGGAAAGCAAAGAAGACCTGATCGGGCTTGGTGAAGATATTTTCCGTTATTTCGGCCTGGGCTGCCGTAACGTTTCGAAATTATTTGTGCCGAAAGACTATGATTTCACGCTTTTCTTTGAAGCCATGTATGAATACAGGGATGTTATCTATTATGAAAAATACACCAACAATTACGATTATAACAAGGCGGTTTTTCTGATGAGCGGCTTCAAGCTTCTGGACAATGAATTCCTGACAATCAAGGAAGATTCCAGCTATGCCTCTCCTATTTCGTCTGTTTTCTATGAATATTACGATTCCATTGCTGCTTTAACAGAGAAACTCAACTCCGAAAAAGATCAGCTTCAGTGCATTGTATCAAATAGCATTATTGAGGATAGTGTTATTTTCGGGCAAACCCAGAAGCCTAAACTTTGGGATTATGCAGATAATGTGGACACGATTGCTTTTTTAATAAAAATCTAACTTTCTCGTTTTCTTTTGTGATTAAGATTATTTTTTTTAGGAAATTTACAGTCTTAAACACACTCAATGCAACTAGAACACAAAAACAATGTTAGTCCTGTACTCAAAGACGGGATTAAGAACTATCTCATTGATATTGACGGTACCATTACCGACGATATTCCCAATGAAGAACCTGAAAGAATGGAAACTTGTCTTCCTTTCCCGGATGCTCTTGAAACAATCAACAAATGGTATGATGAAGGTCATATTATCTGTTTTTTCACCTCGCGCACCGAAGAGCACCGTGAGGTTACGGAAAAATGGCTGATAAAGCACGGTTTTAAATACCACAGTATCCTGATGGGCAAACCCCGGGGCGGTAATTATCACTGGATTGATAACCATCTGGTTAAAGCCACCCGTTACAATGGTAAATTTACCGATTTAGTAGACAAAGAAGTCGTTATTCAAGTTTTTAAAGATTAGTTTCCCCAATGAAAAAACACAATTACAGCGCAGGTCCCTGCATTTTACCACAAGAAGTTTTTCAAAAAGCATCACAAGCCGTTTTAGATTTTAACAATACCGGCTTATCCATATTGGAAATATCCCACAGAAGTAAAGAATTTGTTGCCGTTATGGAAGAAGTAAGGGCTTTGGCTCTTGAACTTTTAGGCTTACAGGGAAAAGGCTACCAGGCTTTGTTTTTACAGGGCGGTGCCAGTATGGAATTCCTTCGCATCCCGTATAACCTGATGAAAGTAAACGGAAAAGCATCCTATCTGGATACCGGTACCTGGGCAAGCGGCGCGATTAAAGAAGCCAAAGCTTTCGGAGAAACGATTGTCACAGCGTCTTCAAAACCGGAAAACTACAATCATATTCCCAAAGACTATACTATTGCTGCCGATTCGGATTATTTTCACTGTACCAGCAACAATACCATTTTCGGAACCCAAATGAAAACGTTCCCGGAAACATCGGTTCCGGTGGTATGCGACATGAGTTCCGATATTTTTTCCCGTACAATCGATTTTTCAAAATTTGACCTGATTTATGCCGGTGCCCAGAAAAATATGGGACCAGCCGGAACGACTCTGGTTGTTGTTAAAGAAAGTATCCTGAACCATACCGGCCGAGCCATTCCCAATATCCTGAACTATCAGCAGCATATCGACAAGGAAAGCATGTACAACACGCCGCCGGTTTTTTCTATTTACACTTCTTTATTAACGCTGCAATGGCTTAAAAACCTGGGCGGAATCAGCGCTATCGAAAAAGTAAATGAAGCCAAAGCCGCTTTATTATATGGCGAAATAGACCGCAATCCGTTATTTAAAGGAACGGCAGTTACCGAAGATCGTTCGATCATGAATGCGACTTTCCTTCTGGAAAATGACACACATAAAGAACTTTTCGACAAACTGTGGAAAGAAGCCGGAATTTCCGGACTAAACGGTCACCGCTCTGTAGGCGGATACCGCGCTTCCATGTACAATGCCCTTCCGCTGGAAAGCGTACAGGTTTTGGTAGACGCCATGAAAGAATTAGAAAGAATCGCTTAAAAAAATTAACGACATTATTTACAATGAAAGTATTAGCTAATGACGGCCTTTCGCAAAGCGGTATTGACGCTTTGGAAAAAGGAGGCTTTGAAGTAATCACAACAAAAGTTGCACAGGAACAGGTTGCTAATTACATTAATAAAAACGAAATCGACGTACTGCTGGTTCGCAGCGCGACAAAAGTACGCCAGGATATTATCGACAATTGCCCGACGCTTAAAGTGGTGGGCCGCGGCGGTGTAGGTATGGACAATATAGACGTTGCCTATGCCCGCGAAAAAGGAATACACGTTATCAACACACCCGCTTCTTCTTCGGAATCTGTAGCAGAACTGGTATTTGCACATTTATTTTCCGGCGTTCGCTTTCTTCACGATGCTAACCGGAACATGCCGCTGGATGGCGACACTCAGTTCAATAACCTAAAAAAGGCGTATGCAAACGGAATTGAACTACGTGGCAAAACGATCGGTATTATCGGCTTCGGCCGTATTGGCCGTGAAGTTGCCCGTATGGCTTTAGGTTTGGGTATGAAAGTGATCGCAACCGATAAATATGTGGATGAAGCGACCATTAAAGTGGACTTTTACAACGGTCAGTTTATCAATGTGGACATTGAAACCGAACCGATTGAAGATGTTCTGAAACATTCCGATTTTATCAGCCTGCATGTACCGGCTCAGGATACCTATGTTATCGGGAAAGCAGAATTTGACCTGATGAAGGAAGGTGTCGGCATCATCAATTGCGCCCGTGGCGGTGTGATCGATGAAGTCGCTTTAATTGATGCTTTGGATGATGAAAAGGTGCTTTTTGCCGGATTGGATGTTTTTGAAGAAGAGCCTACTCCTGCTATCCAGGTTTTGATGAATCCTAAAATTTCACTGACGCCCCACATTGGTGCGGCTACCATTGAAGCGCAGGAACGCATCGGTACCGAACTGGCAGAACAGATTATCAGTTTATTAAAAACAAATTCACAATCTTAACAGAACGTTTTTTTGTTTACATTTGATAACCAACTATAAATCAAACGATATGCTTGAACAATTAACCCAATTAGTACAGCAATACGGAGGCGATGCCATTGTAAAAAACAATGCCGTTCCTAACGAATTAAACGAAAGCGTGATGGCTGAAGCCGGCAGTTCTATTTTTTCGGGATTACAGAAAATTGCTTCCGAAGGCGGAATTGACCAGTTAGCCGGTTTGTTCCAGGGCAACAATGCTTCGTCCGGTTCCAATCCTGTTGTTCAGAAATTATCCGAACAGTTAACCGGCGATTTAGGTCAGAAATTCGGTTTGAGTACCAAAGCGGCTTCCGGTGTGGCAGGCAGTTTGATCCCTAATGTATTAGGCTCCTTAGTGAACAAGGCAAAGGATCCGAATGAACAAGGGTTTCAGATTTCGGATATTGTTAACGCTATTTCCGGCGGAAACGGCAGTTCCGGTTTGATGGACGCCATTTCAAAATATGGCGGGCAATTTGGCCTGGACCAGAATAACGACGGAAAAGTCGATATGAGCGATGCCATGGCAGCTGTTAGTAAAAAAGGTGGTATTGGCGGACTTTTAGGAAAATTGTTCGGTAAATAAGCAAAACACATACGTTTCAAAAGCCTGGCATACGCCAGGCTTTTTTGTTAAAAAAATAGCGCTTCCGGCATCTTTTTGGTAACTTTATGGGAAATTCTGTCTTATGAAAAACTTTGGTATCATCGGAATTATCGTTTTATGCATTGGCGTGTTCAGTTGCAGTACACCCAGGCAGCCTACCGGAATATCCCAAACCGGAACTGCCGCAGCTGCAGCGAACAACGACACGATTCGTATTGCTAATGACGAGTTACAGTATGAAATCATCATTATTGATCCCGGCTTTAATTCCTGGCTGATCGGCAGAGCGAAACCAAGAGGATTTTACACCCAAAGCTATCTGGAAAGCCGCAACATTCCGTGGGTAACCGAATGGAATACCCATGTGATTTCCCCCAGAAGAGGACAGGAAGATTTATTCCAGATGGCTATTGATTACAGAAGCGGTACCGATTACGGCTATGAAGTGAATTATATGCTTTATAATTATTTAGTCTATTTCCAATTAAAAAACAATATTCGGCTTGGAGTCTTTGCTCCGCGACCATAAAAGTTGTATTTTTGAGCCTATTTCTAATAGCCATGGAAAAATTAAAACAGCGATGGGGTGTTTCCTCTAACTTTCAGATAGTCATCATCTTTATTGTATTTGCGATAACCGGGTCAACAGCTTCTTATCTTTCAAAACCGTTAGTAGAATGGCTGGGTATCACCAAAGACAATTTAACGCCTTGGCTGTACTGGCCTTTGCGGCTTATCATTATACTTCCGGTTTATAAAGTACTGTTAGTGATCATCGGAACGCTCTTCGGGCAGTTTACTTTTTTCTGGAACTTTGTAAAAAAAATGCTCCGTCATATGGGACTCGGGTTCCTTTTCAAACAATAAAAAAGAGGCTTTGCAGCCTCTTTTGTTTTATTCCTGTTTTTTAATCATATACGTATAAATCCACGTGAGTGTAAATGTGGGAATAAAGTCCAGTCCGGGCATTAACTCTTCAACAAAAGCAAAGATACCTCCAACGGTTCCCACGGTTCCTTTATACATCCTTGCCAGCAAAAATCCGGCTACAGGCGCCCACGCGATGTCTACAAATTCTCCCAGAAAAGGAAGTAAATACGTCATACAGCCGATGGCATCAAACAAAATACTGAGCATTAGTTTTTGCTGTTTGCTGTCGGAAGCCGTTTTAACCTGAATATCAGCCATTTTATAGTATTAATTTACAGTTAATAACGCAAATTCGGTGCCAAAATTATTTCAGCTTCGACGGATAGTTTTTGCGGAGCTTTTCCAGCTTCGGATTAATGACTGCCATACAGTACGGCTGGGACTTATTCTGGTTGTAATAATCCTGATGGTAATCTTCTGCCGGATAGAAAATACCGGCTTTGGAAATGGCAGTTACCACGTTTTTACCATAAATTTTCTGGTCATTCAGCAGTTTTATAAAATTTTCAGCCGCCTTTTTCTGCGCTTCGCTGTTATAGAAAATCTCACTTCGGTACTGCGTACCCACATCGGCACCCTGACGGTTTAATGTTGTGGGATCATGTGTTGCAAAAAACACTTCCAGAATATCGTCATACGAAATCAGCTTAGGATCGAAGGTAATTGCAATGGCTTCCGCATGTCCGGTTGTTCCGGTGCAGATTTCTTTATAGGTTGGATTTTTAAGGGTACCGCCGGTATAGCCGGAAACCACTTTTTTCACTCCTTTTAACTCCAGAAAAACAGCTTCTGTACACCAGAAACAACCTCCGGCTACCGTAGCCACTTCTAATCCTTTTTGTTCATCCATAATTTCAATTTCTTTGTTTTTTTCTGCTGAAAGTTTTTTTTCTTTGGATTGACACGAAACCGCCGTCAATGCAAATAATAAGGCAAAAATACTTTTCATAACGTTACTTTTTATCAAAATTAACCAATTAAAAAATCCGATTTTGTTTGTTAACGAAACTTTATGTTCGCCGGCTACCGGTTTCCATATCTACGGAATAATATCCCTGTTTAGATTTCTTTTTACTCAAAATCTTTGTTTCTTTGTACAAATTCCAGAAAATGATACAGGCAAAAAACATTCATAAATATTACGATAAACTTCATGTATTGAAGGGTGTGGATTTACACATTCAAAAAGGAGAGATTGTTTCCATTGTTGGGGCTTCCGGTGCCGGAAAAACGACCTTATTGCAAATTTTAGGCACCCTGGACAAACCTACCGTTGAAAGCGGAACTTCGCTGATTATCAACAATGAGGAGGTTTTAAAAATGAATGACAAAGCACTTTCCAGATTCCGCAACCTGCAATTGGGCTTTATTTTCCAGTTCCATCAGCTGCTGCCGGAATTTACAGCTTTGGAAAACGTTTGTATTCCCGCTTTTATTGCCGGAAAAAACAAACAGGAAACGGAAGAAGAAGCGACCAAATTGCTGAACTATCTGGGATTGTACCACCGCATGCACCACAAACCGGGAGAACTTTCCGGCGGGGAACAGCAGCGTGTTGCCGTGGCCCGTTCGTTAATTAACAAGCCTGCCGTTATTTTTGCCGATGAACCTTCCGGAAACCTGGACACCCATTCTGCCGAAAACCTGCACCAGCTTTTCTTTAAGTTACGGGATGAATTCGGACAGACATTCGTTATTGTTACCCACAATGAGGAGCTTGCCAATATGGCCGACCGCAAACTCGTGATGGTCGACGGTTTAATCAGTAAATAGCCTTCAAATGTCGACAATCAATACCGGTACATTGCCTATGGATTTTTTGGAATTGCAGTCTTTTTTAAACGAAAAGGTGGCTTTATACAACAATCCTGATTTTATTGAAAGCGATCCGGTGCAGATCCCGCATTTATTTTCGCTAAAAGAAGATATCGAAATTGCCGGCTTCCTGAGTGCTACCATTGCCTGGGGAAACCGCAAAATGATCATTAAAAATGCGCACCGCATGATGGAACTGATGGGCAACTCGCCGTATGATTTTATCATGAGCCATACCGATGACGATATCGCAAGGCTTGAGAGCTTTGTGCATCGTACCTTTAACGGAAAAGACTTTGGCAGTTTTGTAAAAGGATTGCAGCACATCTATAAAAATCATGGCGGTCTGGAAGCTGTTTTTTCAAAAAATCAGGAAGAAGACAGTCTGCAAAAAAGCATACACGAATTCAAAAAAGTTTTTTTTGAAATTGAACATTTGCCACGATCACAAAAACACATTTCCGATCCGTTAAACAATTCCGCAGCCAAACGCATCAACATGTACCTGCGCTGGATGGTTCGCCAGGATAATAAAGGTGTCGATTTAGGAATATGGAAAAATATTCCGCCTGCTAAACTTTCCTGTCCGCTTGACGTACATTCAGGAAACGTAGCCCGGAAATTAGCCCTGCTTTCGCGAAAGCAAAACGACGGTAAAGCATTAGCAGAACTCGATTTAAATCTTCGAAAAATGGATCCTCTGGATCCTGTAAAATATGATTTCGCTTTGTTTGGATTAGGCGTTTTTGAAGGGTTTTAACAATACAACAAAAGACTTAAACAATTACGTTCAAGTCTTTTAGAAATAAAACCAAAATCACTCAATGAGCGTTTTATACGCCATAAAAACATAACAAAACGCTCATTATCAAATCTTGGTGCAACAGTTATTTTACTTTAGCATCCAGTTCAACTTTAGCATTCAGATTATTTCTTGTTAAAATAACGGAATGTGGTTTTCCATTATTAAATTCGAACTTTAATACGTTCGGATAATCTACAATTTTAAATAACCCGTTTTTCAGATAAAGCAATTCATTATCATTTTTTCCTTTAAAATGTTCTAAAATTGCCGATTCAACATAAAGACGGTTATTTCTTTCTACTATTTTGGTTTCCATTCCCTGCTGGTAAAGGAAATCGTCATACGTTCCGATTAGTTTTTCTTTTAAACTCAAGGGTATTTCCTGAGTCGCTTCATCAGGCGTTTTATTGTTCCAGTCCATCAGTGTCAGAATCTTTCTTTGAGTATGATTCATCACAGGAATACGATTCGGTTTTTCACCATTCGCAAGAAACACAAAGCCGTTTCCATCTGTCATAGTCGCAAAAACACTACCTCCAACTCCGGTATTGGAACCGTTACACATAAACCAATCGTAATTATTATAACCACCGGACTTTTGCCAGCCGTATCCCCAGCCACCAACAGCATTTTTTAAAGCAGTTACTTCCGTTACTTTTTTTGCAATACTATGAGAAATCACTTTGTTATTTTTATTGCGCAAAGCATTTTGTATCTCAATAGCAAGTTTTGCTAAATCACCCGGTGTAGACCATAATCCTGATGCTGCAACTTGCGGCGTGATTGGCAAGCCTGTTTTAATAACTTTTCCATCCTTATCGTGAACCATCGCTACATTTTTCAGAAATCCATTCTCATCAGGCTGTATCATTGTTGTATTTTTCAGACCAAGAGGTGAAAAAATATAGGTTTGCGCAAGTTCCGCAACAGGTTTCTCAAAAGTGTCTTCTAATGCCATCTGGATAATTACATAACCGCCGCCGCTGTAATTCCAGTCGGTTCCGGGCGTAAACAGGAATTCAATTTCTTTATTATACCTTGGTATCTGTCCTAAAAGACTTTGTTTTATGGTTGGAATTGTTTCCCCTTCATAATGGTCTTCAAATCCACTCTGACTTGTGCCCGCTGTATGGTTAAGAAATTGTCTCCAGGTTGGGCTATTATTTTCAGTAAACCTGCTTTTTGGCAAATGCCAGCGTTTCAGGTAATTGTCTATAGGAGTGTCTAAATTAATTAATCCTTTCTCTTCCAGTATATGACAAAGAAGTGCTGTTACTGGTTTTGCAATTGATGCTGTAGAAAATGCCGTATTTTCATCGATCTTTTCTTTAGAATTAATTGATTTCACCCCAAATTGACTGGAATAGACAATGTTATAATTTTCAAAAACAACAAGGCTAAATCCTGCCAGTTTATATTTCTCCAATTGCTGTTCAATTTTCAAACTATCGGTAAGAAAGCTATAGTCCCGTTTTTTTGAGGATCCTATATGGGTCGTTTGACATCCGGAAATTATTACTAAGAGAGTCAGTAAATAAATAGTTGTTTTCATTGTATCGTGTTTTAGTTAAAATTTTATTTCGATACAAATATGTGACGGAAACGAAAACTATGCGACCGAATAAAAACAGTCGAACGCATTTGTCCGGAAAAATAAGTACGAGTAACTCAAAACAACCGTACGAATAATTACAAAAACCTGTTTTACAAACCCTTACGATAAGCCGTAGGTGTATTACCGGTGTGTTTTTTAAAAGCCGTATTAAAAGAAGATTTGGAATTAAAACCTACATGGTACAGAATTTCTAAAATAGTCAGCTTACTTTTTGTAGCATCTTTTAAAATCTCCATCGCATTCTCGATGCGATAGGTATTCACAAAATCGTAAAAATGCTGTTCTAATTTATGATTGATTAAAAGCGACAACTCCCGGACAGGAATTTCAATATCTTTAGAAACATCCTGAATTGTTAATGAAGGATTGAGAAATGGCTTTTTTTCAAGCATATACTTCTTTAATTTAAGCAACTCTTCATCATACTCTTTTTCATTTACCGTTACCTGCTCACTCTTTTTTTCTTCCGAAATGATATCCTTGACCAGTTTTAGTTTTGAATCTATATTCCGGAACAAACCGGGATTGTTCAGTGCTTTATATAAGTACCAGCAAATGATAAACAGCTGGAATAACAAGAGTCCGATTCTGATCCACTCGGAGATGTTTGGATAATCCGAAAATTTAAAAATGTTTTTTACAAGGGTAATCAGGTATAAAACAGTCAGTACAATCGTAAACTGAAACAACCAGTTATAGGAATTGATGTTTGTGCCGGCATTATTTTCAAGATATAGTTTTTTGGTTTTTCGTAATATCATAAAAACGGCAATCATGTATACCACAACCTGAATATGAAATAGAATATGCGTGAGCTGTAGTTCGATCATATCCTGACGATGCTTCAGAAAACTGATTTTAGAAGCAAGGTCTACCGTGTAAAAACGAGGCAGCAAAATTCCATTTACAATTAAAAACGGAAGCAGGTGTATTGCATCTTTTGGTTTAAGCTTAAAATCGGAATAACTAACCGATAACACATACAGATAAAAAACAGGAAGCTGCAGAAACGCAAATGTATTTTTAAGCATGCCCGGATTTGAAGGATTATTAACCACTAAGCTTAATAAAGGATCAATGCTATCCAGTGCGGTTAGTAGTAAAAAAACAGCAAAAAGAGTGTTACTTATCTTGTGCTTTGTTTTCACTGTAAGCAGAAAAAAGACAAGAAATAATGAAATGAACAAGGAGATTATCGTCACAATAATTAATACATTAATCTTATCATTCATTTTTTATTTTAATATTATAAGGTTCATAAATATTGTTAGCGTTGCCGTTTGGCAATGTAGCGGAAACCGGTGTTAATTTGTACAAATGCTTAACAGAAGTACTCCTACCTCCTGCCAGCTACAGTTTTTTCATCAGTTTGTCAATTCTTCTTTTATTTTCCTGTTGCAATAAAGACGGATATAAATTCATCAATATATTAACGATCATAATAACCAAGCCAAATAAGTAGTAGGAATTCCAGACTTTCACTAAGGCGAAAACAGCGACAAAACCAAATCCGATTAAATGGTCTATTTCAGAAATGGTCATTTCATTCCGTAAATTATTTAATTCGGTCTTTTCAATTTTCTTTTTCAGCTTCAGTTTCTGATTGAAAAATTTAAAAAATGTATTCTTTACAATCCACTTGAAAATGCCAAGTCCAATAAACTTGTTCCATTTTTCATTTTCAATGAAATTCAGATTTGACAGGCTTTTATTGTAGTATTCCGTTTTTCTCAAAACAGCATTTACAGCCATTCCCACTATCCAGGAAATAAACGTTATGGCAATACCAAATGTCAGATATTTATATATCATCATTTTAAAATTGAAGCTAATTTATATACACCAAACAACGCTTCCTGTAATAAACCTATTCCGTGCGATAGATTTATAAAGGTTCCTGCGTTTTATTGTTCCAAAAATATTCAAAAAAAAATGGAACTCATCAAAAGGCATCTTTTATTTATAAATATTTTTCGTACTTATATTTGTATAAATATTACGATCAATCAAGGATTTATCTTGCTTTACAACAAATTGAAATGTTCCGGAATTGCCTCTATATTGATCCGTTTAAAAGTGGTAATATCTAAAAAACAGTTTCATCTGTAACAAAGCCTTTTCTTAACTCACAATATATTCACAAATAAGTAAAATCTTTCAATTTCATATTTTCACCAACGGCAGTATGTCTTATTCATTTCCAGTAAAATAGGGCATTCCGCTATATAACTCAGGGCTTTTTAGAAAATTTTAACGCCGGAAAACGCTAAAATTAACTATCTTTGCCGCTCACCTAAATTATTAGTTTGGAAGTATTTAAATACTATTTAATTAACTTTTTAGTCCCCGTTTTAGTTCTGTTTCTTATTATTGTAATAACGGTAACGATAAGCGATCGTATTGCCTATGGCTATAACCGGCAGTACCGGAAAGCCATAAAACAAAAGATAAACGATTTCCTGACGAAGCTGCTTTTTACCGATGCCGAAAACTACGACAGCCGGATTGCCGCTTTTAAAAAAGAAATCCCGTTTCGCAAGGCCTGGTGCAAAAGTATGGTGACCAACTGTATCATTGAACTGAAACAAAACATCAAAGGCGAAGTAACCGCTCCAATCCTGGATATTTACAAAAGTTTCGGCCTGCAGCATTTCAGCAAAAAGCTGATTCACAGTAGCCGCTGGTATGTGAAATGCAAAGGAATTTACCATTACCAGATCCTGGAATATGAAGAAGGAGAAAATTACGTTAAAAAATTCCTGGATCATAAAAACACGATACTGCGTTCGAATGCCTTTATCGCCTTTATTTCCCTGACTTCAAAAAAACTGGATTTTTTAAGCACCTATCCATACGAGATCTCGCTTATTGATGAGCTGAAAGTAATGGACCTGCTCCATCATAAAAAGTTCCCGATTCCTAAAAACATCAAGGACTGGATTACGGCCCAAAACCCTTCTATCGTGAAATTAGGCATCCGTTTTATGGTGTATTACAACTATACGGCAGAACAGGAGGCATTATTGGAATTACTGAACTCCGAAAATAAAATGATCCGGCAGGAAGTTATCATTGCCATCAAGGAACTGTATCTTCTTGAAGCCGAATCCAGGCTTATCGATCTGTTCGGCAGTGAGGATAATGCTAATAAAATTGCTATTTTGCAGACTCTGGCTGTTATCGGCAGTTCCAAAACCATTGCCTTTATAGACGATTACCTGCACCGATCCATTAATGCCGAAACAAAAATACACGCCGTAAGGACATTGGATGCGATTGATTCTTCTTACCTGAAATCAAACTTCAAAGAAAATTTTGAGGTCATTAAAATTAAAAAACACGTTAAAAATCCTTACCTATGATTTCGAGAGTTTATTTGGAGATTTTCGAAAATTTCTACGAAACATTTGTCGCGGTTTTTTCGTCCAGTTATATACTGTTTTACCTCTTTCTGGCGATATTGTCCTATTTTGCCATTAAGAAACACCTTAATGCCAAATATTTTATTCATGACGATTTATTGGTAAAATCCAATAACATGATTGGTGTTTCGGTAGTGGCTCCGGCATATAATGAAGGGGCTACCATTGTTTCCAATGTAAAATCCCTGCTTTCTCTTACCTATCCGAATTTTGAGGTAATCATTGTGAATGACGGCAGTAAAGACGACACCTTAGAAAAACTCATCCGTGAATTTCAGCTTGTTAAGGTCGATTTTTACTATGAAGAAAAAATAAAAACCCAGAAAGTTTACGGTCATTACAAATCTACCAACCCGATTTATTCCAAACTGCTGGTAGTGGACAAAAAGAACGGAAAAAGTAAAGCCGATGCTTCCAATGCCGGGATTAACTCCGCCAAGCATCCGCTATTCCTGTGTACCGATGTGGATTGTATTTTAAAGAAAGATACCATTATCAAGCTGGCAAAACCGTTCATGGAAAGCAAGCGCAAAGTGATTGCAACCGGAGCCGGTATCCGGATTTCCAATTCCTGCGAAGTAAAAGACGGTTTTCTGGTTAAAATCCATTTCCCGACCAATTGGTTCGCCCGTTTCCAGGAGCTGGAATATGTTCGTGCATTCCTGTTCGGAAGAATGGCCTGGAGCCAGATTAACGGGCTGCTGCTTGTTTCCGGCGGACTGGGGATGTTTGACAAGGGAGTTGCCGTTGCAGCCGGCGGTTATTGGCACAAATCACTGGGGGAAGATATGGAGTTAATTACCCGTATGCGTAAGTATATGTATGACACCAAACAAAAATTTGCCATCAAATACATTCCGGAATCCCTTTGCTGGACCGAAGTTCCGGCTTCTGCCAAGGTGTTGATCCGCCAACGCAGCCGATGGGCAAGAGGACTGGTTCAGACCCTTTACATTCACCGCACCATGTTTTTCAACCCGAAATACGGAAGAACCGCTTTCCTGGTACTGCCCTATTTCTTTACGTTTGAGTTCATGGTTCCCATCCTCGAAGTTTTGGGTATTTTCTCATTATTAATAGGCTTTTACATCCTGGATATTGACTATATTTTTCTGTTTTACATTACTTTATTTGTATATTTATTCTATCTGATACTAACCCTGGTTTCTATCTTTTTAGATGAAATATTGTATCGCAATTATGCCAATTTAAAAGAAATACTGATCCTGATCGGAATGGCTTTTATAGAGCCTTTTGCTTACCATCCGGTAAACATTTATGCTTCCCTGAAAGGATATTGGCAATTTTTCAGACAGAAAGAACAAAAATGGGGTGATATGCCCCGACTGGGTTTTAAAAGTGAAACAACAAAAGAGCATGAAACAAACTAAATTTTTCAGGATACTTTTTATAACTGTTTTTATTTTCACAGCCGGTAAAACCATGGCACAGAAAATCGATACAGACAGTTTACTGGTGCGTGCCGCCAAAGAAATCAATCCGAATAAAAATTATACCGAAGCCATCCGAAAAGCGCAATTGGGAATCAAATTAGCGCCGGATTATCTCGATTTCCATTTATTACTGGGACGCGCTTACCAGCTGACGCAGGCAGTTGACAGTGCCCGGTTTTACTATCAGCACGTGCTTGCCAAAAATGAAAAATATGAAGAGGCTTTCGGCTACCTTACGCAATTGGAGATCGATGCCAGGAATTACACCGCTGCCGAAAAAGTAGCAGACCGGGCAATCGAACTGTATCCGGAAAATAAAAATTACTATTTAAAAAAACTGGCCATCTACCAGTTACAAAAAGAGGACGACAAAGTTCATGATTACCTGAAAGTGCTGGAAAAGAAATTTCCTGCCGATGCCGGTATCAGACAGCAGTTATTCCTGATGGACACCAAGAACAATACAGACCGCATTGGCGTGAATTATAGCCTGACTGTTTTTGACCGTGCCGGTGTAGGTCCGTGGCACCTGGGAAGTTTGCAATACATCCGGGAACGCAAATGGGGCTCACTGATCGGACGGGTGAATTATGCCAATCGTCTGTCTGAAGGCGCTTCCATAGCCAACGGTGTACAATATGAAGGGGAAACCTATTTCTTTACCGGAAAGAATGCCTATTCCTATGCCGGAGTGGCCTATAGCGACGATATCGTTTTTCCGAAATGGCGACTGGGTTATTCTTTTTACTACAACTTTAAAAAAGGCTGGGAGGCTGATTTAGGCATCCGCTACACCCAGACCATAGACGAAAATCTAAAGGCTGCCGTTATTGGTGTCGGCAAATACCTGGGCTCCTACTGGCTTAATTTAAGAACCTATATTCAAAACCAGGACAGCAAAGTATACCCGGCTTTTACGCTGACTTCCCGTTACTATTTCAATACGCGATTTGATTATGCCACCGTGTTACTGGGTTACGGCACTTCTCCGGATGAACGATCCATACAGGGGCAGCTGGAACAGCGGATTGCGTTGAATTCCTATAGAATCGGAGCCGGCTATTACCGCGTTTTCGGGGAGCATTACCTGACCGGCATACTGGTAAATTACAACAACCAGGAATATGCACCGGGACGGAAACAAAACGAAACCGAAATCAATTTTAGCCTGCAATATCGTTTTTAATGCACTAACATTATGTTAATTAACAAAAAAGCGCCCTCCTTTACGTTAATTAGCTATATTTTTGCAAAAAATAAAACCACAATTATTTTTAACAGATTTACCCCATGAGTTCTGTAAAGAAAATCTTAATTGTCGAAGACGACAATCTTACTATTAATATCCTTGAGTTTATCCTCAGAAAAGAAGGTTACAGCCTGACGATAGCCAAAGATGGTGCTGAGGCTATTGAAAAAATCCCGTCCTTACAACCCGATTTAGTCATTACCGATGTAATGCTTCCTTTTAAATCCGGGCTTGAGGTTACTAATTTTGTAAAAGAAAACTACAAAAACATTCCGGTTATCATCCTTTCCGCTTTAGGAGAAGAAGAAAATACGGTTACCAACGGTTTCAAGTTAGGAGCCGACGATTTCATTGCCAAGCCATTCAATCCGAAAGAACTGATCCTTCGTGTTAAAAGACTGATTATCATTGAGGCGGAACGCTAATTCTTAGCATTTACAGTACACTAAAAGATTCCTTTTTAGTATCTTTATAGTACTATATCCGTAAATGCCATGAAATCATTTTTATACTCATTCTGCCTGCTTTTTATTGCCTTTTCCGCTTTTTCTCAAATACCCGCTTCCGGGATTTACCGCATTCAGGAATTAAGTGCTGTTCCCTCTAAAAAATCCCTCTATCGCGATTATACTTCGGTTACCTATAATGCCATGCACATTCCCGGTTTTACAGAAGCAAACATTCAGCATGCCATAGTAGCGGTAGATTCCCTTAAAAAACAATTAAAGATCCTTTTTATTATTGATCCTGAAGTTTCGTATGACGGACAGACCGATCTGGGATTTGCCACACTAAAAGACGGCAGCCGGGAGCAGTTACATTACACCCTGGGAGGTCTTTATACCACACTTAAAGACACCACACTAACGAATTATTCCGCCGACCAGAACTTTAATTATCACTATTGGCGCGACGCCTGCTATTTCAGGCTTTATCCAAATACTTTCCGGATCGGAGCCTGCCGGGTTCCGCTGAAAAAAGGGGACTACTACGACCAAAACAATACACTTGTACAGACAATCACTCAGGATACGATTATCACGCCAAAAGGCAAAACGGTCGAACAGCGTTACCACCTGACGATCAACCAGCCTACCGAAAAATTCGAACAACATACCGGTTTCAATCACCATTTTATTGATATCCTCAGAAATAACGATACTCTTCAAGTGCCGGTATACCAGCACCGCAGCAATACCGGACCTAAAATCGGCAGTCTTAAATACGGTGACTATATGGCTGTAAAAGAAGCCGATGACGATTGGTTCAGCGTGAGTACGTTTACGCAAAAAACAGAATGGGATGACAGTCCGGTAGGGCGATATTTATATGATCAGCAACCGCAATACCGCAGCTATTTAGTGGAAACAAACGGCTATATCCTGAAAGATGACATGTACCCGCCACACTGGGTTATCCAAAATGAAAAAACAGCCGATTATTATTTCTTTGTCAACACCACGACAGATACCGCCGAAGAAGGCATGCTGCTTCCTATTGCGATCAAAGTAATGGATACCAAAACCAACAAACGGGTACAGCAGTTCGACATTGCATGCGGAATCAGTTATTCCGGAGAGAACATCAGCGGATTTATCCGTTTAATCGATTGTAATTTTGACGGTTATCCCGACATCCTCACCAGCGCTTACACTGGCGGAGCCGGCCCGAACAATACCTCCAACATCTTTATCTTCAATCCCAAAACCAAACAGTTCGAATTTGATGAAATCCTTTCCTACTTACCGCAGTTGCAGATTGACAGCAAAACCAAAACAATACTATCTTTTTACCGGGCCAGTGCCGGAACTCACGGAACAGAGCATTATAAATACCGGAACGGAGAACTGGTTAAAGTGTACTTCTATGAAGAATCCTTTTCCCTTTCTGAAGATAACACCCTTGAGATAACAGAGGAAAAACTGGTTAAAGGCAAATGGATAAAATCTGCCAGAAAAGTTCACATCACGAACTAAACCAACGATTTTACAGCAGGAATATGGTTCAAGACCAACTTCTTTATATTTTTGCAGAAATACCGCTAAAATGAATATAAAGCTTCTTGCTATTGGCAAAACCGACAACAAGTCCCTGCAGATTTTAATTGACGATTATATCAAACGTTTGTCGTTTTATATCAAATTTGACCTGGAGATCATTCCGGATATCAAAAATGTCAAAAACCTATCGGAAAGCCAGCAAAAAGAAAAAGAAGGGGAACTGATATTAGCGCGGCTTTCGGCAACCGATCAGCTGATTTTATTAGACGAAAACGGAAAAACGTTTTCCAGTGTCGGTTTTTCCGAAGAGTTGCAGAAAAAGATGAATTCCGGTGTTAAAACCTTAGTATTCGTTATTGGCGGTCCTTACGGATTTTCTGAAACAGTTTACAAAAAAGCACAGGGAAAGATATCGCTTTCTTCCATGACCTTTTCGCATCAAATGGTGCGCCTGTTCTTTATTGAGCAATTGTACAGGGGTTTTACCATTTTACGCAACGAGCCGTATCACCATCAATAAACATACTCCTTAGCCGAAAACGTAACATTGTTCAGTTTTAAACCAGCCAGGAATATTTTATCGGTTATATAAAATTCATACGGTAGTTCTTTGTCAAAATGCAGGTAAATAACAATGGGTTTGTCACTGTAAAAATGCTGCAGGCTTTCTTTAAAGGTTGACAGTTTTAAATCACTGCCGTTACAGGTCAGCTTATTGTGTTTGTCAAATCTTACAATCAGAGTAGCCGCCTGCTGGTCTTCAAATTCTTTTTGCTTTTCCAGAGAATAAACCACTTGGGTAAAAGGAATAAACGCCATATTCTTACCGATACTGTCGGCATACGAATAATAGTTTTCCTTTTTGTCTTTACCGCTTTGCTGCCCTTTTCTGTTTTGCAGTTTGATCACTTCCGGCAGCACCTGTTTCAACGGAAGACGCTTGTCTACATTGAATACCCAGTTTGTAGTGGAAATAATGGTCTGTTTGTCTACTTCGGCTATCGTATCGTTGCCTTTCTTCTGGAATAAAATATAAATCGGAGAAATATCTTCGATATCCTTAACCAGTGTTGTATTCGATTTGGGTAACAAAATCTCTTTGTCCTTACCGCAGGACAACAACATCAAAAACGCTAAAATCATTCCGTATTTCATCATATCTTATTGTATTTTACCAACCAGTTGTATGCATTCCATTGCTTCTTTAACATCGTGAACCCTCAGAATTTTTGCTCCTTTCAGCAGGGAAACCGTATTCAAAACGGTGGTTCCGTTCAGTGATTCCGCAGGAGTAGTATCCAATGTTTTATAAATCATCGATTTCCGGGATATTGCCGATACTAAAGGTAATTCTAAAATCCGGAATAATTCCAGTTTTTGCAGTACTTCATAATTTTGTTCCACGGTCTTGGCAAAACCGAAACCGGGATCGATAATAATATCGTTTATACCCAGACTTCTGGCCCGGGCTATCCTTTCGGAAAAATACAGCAGCATTTCCTTAACAATATCGTTATACTCCGTTAGCGAATGCATCGTTTGCGGCGTACCCCGCATGTGCATCATGATATACGGAACCTGTAAGGCTGCCGCCGTTTCCAGCATTTTTTCGTCCAGCAAACCGCCGGATATATCGTTAATGATTGCAGCACCATGTGCCACACCTGCTTCGGCTACTTTAGCCCGGAAAGTATCTATCGAAAGTATTGCTTCCGGAAACCGGCTGGTAATTAAACGAACCACCGGAACAATACGGTCAATTTCTTCCTGTTCTGTCACAAAATTGGCATTCGGACGGGACGAATACGCACCGATATCAATAAACGTTGCGCCTTCAGTAAGCATTTTATCTACCTGATTTAAAAAATCAGCGTCGCTTTTATATTTTCCACCGTCAAAAAACGAATCGGGCGTACTGTTTAAAATCCCCATACATTTCGGGGAAGTCAAATCAATAAGTTTACCTTTACAGTTGATTGTCATTTAATTACAATTTGATTTCAGGAAAGAAAGGCCGTTCCGGATTTAGTATTTCCTTTCGTCTGAAAAAAATCCTTATTTTTGAAAAAATTATCATACAAAGATATACAGAAAATGAGCAATACTTCTCAGGAATTTGATAAGGTTATTACAATTTGCAGAAATCTATACAGCAATAAAATGAAAGATTACGGAAGTGCGTGGCGTATATTGCGTTTGCCTTCCCTGACCGATCAGATTTTTATTAAAGCCCAGCGAATCCGCAGTCTTCAGGAAAATGAGGTTCGAAAAGTCAATGAAGATGAAACCTCCGAATTTATCGGAATCATCAACTATTCGATTATGGCTTTGATTCAGCTGGATTTAGGCGTTGCCGACCAGCCGGATCTGGATATTGACAAAGCGGTTGTCCTGTATGATGAAAAAGTAAAGATCTGCAAAGAACTGATGGAAGCCAAAAATCACGATTATGGTGAAGCATGGCGCGATTTGCGGGTGAGCTCGTTAACCGATTTGATTTTACAGAAACTGCTGCGTGTGAAGCAGATTGAAGACAACAAAGGTAAAACACTGGTTTCCGAAGGTATTGATGCCAATTACCAGGACATGTTGAACTATGCTGTTTTTGCGTTAATCCATTTGGGAAAAGCAGCTTAAAACGGATGGCTTTACAATGCCTTCCAAATCCAACCGAATACACTAATTTTTAGATACCGTTATGAAATATTTAGTTTCCTTTTCACGCCTGTTCGTCGGCATTTTATTTATCATATCCGGCTTAATAAAACTAAACGACCCTATGGGGTTTTCCTTCAAGCTGGAAGAATATTTTGCTGAGAATGTCCTGAATATGCCTTTCCTGATTCCCTACGCTTTAATCATTGCCGTTTTTGTAGTGGTTTTTGAAGTGGTTCTGGGTGTCGCGCTGCTTCTGGGCTTTAAACCGAAATTTACCATGTGGAGTTTGCTGCTCATGATTGTCTTCTTTACTTTCCTGACCTTCTACTCTGCTTATTTCAACAAGGTAACCGATTGCGGTTGTTTTGGAGATGCCCTGAAACTGACACCGTGGGAATCCTTTACTAAAGATATTGTACTGTTAGTATTCATCCTGATTTTATTCTTTAACCAGAAACTGATCAAACCGCTGTTTAGCAGTACTGTTGGTGCACTAACCGTATTTGTGAGCTATTCGCTGTGTTTGTTTATGGGGTATTACGTACTGAACCATTTGCCGTTAAAAGATTTCAGAGCCTATAAAGTAGGAACCAACATTCAGAAAGGAATGGAAATTCCGGAAGGCGCTCCGCAATCAGTCTATGAAATGAATTTTGTATACAAAGTAAACGGAGCGGAACAGACTTTTACAGACAAACAGCTGATGAACCTGCCGGCTGGTGCCGAATTTGTTCGTCGTGACGATAAACTGATCTCTAAAGGATACGAGCCGCCTATTCACGATTTTTCCATTGAAAAAGACGGGGAGAATTTTACCGAAGCCATGCTGAACGAGCCAAAACTGATTATGTTTATTTCTTATGATCTGACCAAAGCAAATGCGGAAGGCTTAAAAAGAGTGGAAGCATTCTCTAAAGAAGCGGCAGCAAAAGGCTATAAAGTTATTGGTATGACTGCTTCAAATGATGAAACGATCCAAAAAGCAAAAGCCGATAACAAATTAACGTTTGACTATTATTTCTGTGACGGTACCGCTTTAAAAACGATTGAAAGAGCAAACCCGAGCATTGTTGTTCTCGAAAAAGGAACCATCGTACAGAAACTGCACTGGAATGACATTGCCGATGTTGTTTTGAAATAAAACAGCATTTACATGATACAATACCTGTTCCATAAAATCGGATATGCACTGTTAACACTTTTCGGAGTGATAACAGTCATATTCTTTTTATTCAATGTCCTGCCCGGCGATCCGGCACGAATGATGCTCGATCAGAATGAAAATTCAGAGCAGCTGGCGCTGGTTAAAAAGAAATACGGTTTCAACAAACCGGTTGGAACACAATACCTTTACTACCTGAACGACTTGTCCCCCATTTCGTTTCACAGCAAAAACAGCGATGAGTACACCTTCCTTTCCGAAGGAAAATACAATGCTGTTTCCCTGTTTGCCATTGGCAGCAACCAGGTGGTTTTAAAAACCCCTTATTTAAGGGAAAGTTTCCAGAAAAGCGGTAAGAAAGTATCGCAGGTTATCGGAGATACCCTGCCCAATACGGCAGTTCTGGCTTTCTTTGCCATTGTGATCGCGATTGTTATCGGGATCATACTGGGTGTGGTTTCCGCCATTTATAAAGATACCTGGCTGGATCGTTTTATTGCTTTGGTGAGCACTTTAGGAATGAGTATTCCTTCTTTTTTCAGTGCTATCTTATTTGCCTGGTTTTTTGGTTTTCTGCTGCACCGTTATACGCATTTAAACATGACCGGAAGCCTATATGAAGTAGACGATTTTGGAAACGGAACTTATATTCAGTGGAAAAACATTATACTGCCGGCTGTTGTTTTAGGAATCCGCCCTTTGGGTGTTGTGATTCAGCTGATGCGAAACTCTTTACTGGAAGTCATGAGCCAGGATTACATCCGTACCGCCCGTGCCAAAGGTTTAAGTGAAATCCGCATTATCCGGAAACACGCGCTGAAAAACGCTTTAAATCCGGTGGTTACCGCTATATCCGGCTGGTTTGCCTCCATGTTGGCCGGAGCCGTTTTTGTCGAATATATCTTCGGATGGAACGGCCTTGGAAAAGAAATTGTTGATGCCTTGAATACCCTGGATTTACCGGTAATTATGGGCGCTGTTCTGGTTATTGCGGCAACTTTTGTCGTGATCAATATCCTGGTAGACATCATTTATGCTTATCTGGATCCGAAAATCAAATTACAATAACATTTTCTTCACATAAGATTTTATACTTTTATAGCTGAAATAAATTTTAAACCCCATTTTATGAGAAACATAATTGCCTTCGTTTTAACTTTGTTTATGACAATTGGCTGTACCAATGCACAAACACCGAAAGAATTCTCCAAAGAGAGTCTGGATTACAAAATGGTTACCCCGGAGGGTAGCGAGATCAGCTTTAAAGATGTTTTAAAGAAATACAAAGGCAAAACCGTAGTGGTTGACGTTTGGGCTTCCTGGTGCCCGGACTGTATTAAAGGCATGCCGAAAGTGGTGAACCTACAAAATGAATTTACAGATGTAGTGTACCTTTTCATTTCTGCCGATAAAACACCGGAAGCCTGGAAAAAAGGTATTGAAAAATACAATGTAAAAGGAGAACACTACCTCTTAACCGACGGTATGAAAGGTGCTTTTGGCAAATCGATAAAACTGGACTGGATTCCCCGCTATATGGTAGTGGACAAAAAAGGAAAAATTGCGTTATTCAAAGCTATTGAAGCTGACGATGAAACGCTGATTACGACATTAAAAACTTTAAAATAATGAGACATAGTATTGTTGCAGGAAACTGGAAAATGCACAAAAATGCATTTGAAACCGAAGACTTATTAAACGAATTAATCGACAAACTTCCTGCTGATAAAGAGGTAGAGATTATTGTTGCGCCAACGTTTGTAAACCTGGCTTCGGCCGTGCAACATTTAGAATTCACCAATATTGGCGTGGCTGCACAAAACATGCACCAGGCAGAAGGCGGTGCTTTTACCGGCGAAATTTCTGCCGACATGTTAAAAAGCATCGGTGTGAGCACCGTGATACTGGGGCACTCCGAAAGACGTGCTTATTTCCATGAAACGGATGCGTTATTAGCCAATAAAGCCGATACAGCCTTAAAACACGACATGCGTATTATTTTTTGTTTTGGAGAAGAACTAAAAGACCGCCAAAGCAAACAGCATTTCAATATTGTTGAAAACCAGCTGAAAGACGGTTTGTTCCATCTGGATGCCAAAGCCTGGGAAAACATTGTGCTGGCTTATGAGCCGGTTTGGGCTATCGGAACCGGAGAAACAGCAACACCGGATCAGGCTCAGGAAATGCACCAGTTTATCCGTCAGACCATAGCCGACAAATACGGTAAGGAAGTGGCAGAAAACGTATCTATTTTGTACGGTGGCAGCGTTAAACCTGAAAATGCAAAAGAAATTTTCTCAAAACCGGACGTAGACGGCGGACTGATTGGCGGTGCGGCATTAAAAGCTGACGATTTTGCAGCGATAGCCGGCGCGGTATAAAGGCCACTCAAAATACAATATTAAAAAACACTCGTTATTCGCGAGTGTTTTTTTTCGTTATTTCTACATATAAATCAATATGTTATGAAATTTTATATCCTATATTTGGTGCTTTAGTTATTATCCTCAATTAATCCTAAAATCCAAACATGAAAAAAATTATTCTTCTCCTTCTTTTATGCCCCCTGATTTCTTTTTCCCAAAAGATCAAAACAAAAAAAGACCGTGTTCTGATTGATGAAAAAGAAGTTGCCATCCTGAAAGATCAGGTTCGTGACCAGTATGAATTATTCGACTTAAACGGCGCAAAACAATTTACCGTGGAATACAAAGGCATGTCGGAAGGGCAAACCATTATCAACCAATGGCTGCTTGTTACTTCTGCCGACGGTTCCCAGCAAACAGAAATCCCTTATGAGGTACTGATCAATTCGTTGAGCCCAACGAAAATAGTACTGCATTTACTAACTGTTAAATACGGTTTATTTGACGCTAACGGTTTCAACAAACAAAAAATAGAGGCTTTCTTTGCCACGAAAAGAGAAAGCATCAGCGATAAATCCCTGAAAGCAAAAGTAGAAGCGGTGGCTTCCAAAAAAGACAAACAGGATAAAATAGCCCGATACAAACCTTTTGTTAAAAACGACGGTACGATCCTTTTTGGCGGAACAGCCGGTACCACTATTGTAGGAAAAGCAATTTCGTCTGGCTATACCGCTTTTGGCAGCAATAACACCATCAGCATTTACGATCTGGACAACGTTCTGGTGGCGACGGCTAATGCTACCGGTAATGCCAATAATGATGTAAACGTAACCCTGTTTAACGACAGTAAGTTTACCTATCAGGCAGAAAAGCGTTTTGGACCCGATAATACCATTTTCATCAAAGACCTTGTAGGCGAACTGGTTTACCGCGATATTACTTTAGGACATCAGGCGAAAACCTACAACCGCAACCTGATGAATGAAAAAATAAAGCTGGCGAAAGACAGAAGTAAAAACATTTACAACGTGAAAGGTTATGCCATTGATGAAAAAGGGGTAAAATACAGCGGTACGTTAACCGCCCAGTTTGAAAAACTGGATATTAACCAGACCGGCGATACCCAGGTAGTAGATGCTATTGACAATTATGGTAAAAACGTTTCGGTTAAATACCTGAATGAAAAAGGAAAAGAGCGTACCATTACCCTATCGGCAAAAGACAACACTACTTTTTATGTTATCAATGAAGACGGTACTGAAACCCGTTACCAGGGCATGAAAGTAAAAGGGGATGCCATGAAAAAGTTATCGAATGCGATGTCATTGGGTTTTAACAATGCTTATTTCTACAAAACGTTATACACCAGTAAAGACAACACTCTTTTGGTGGATCCGGTTGAAGAAGACCGTTTTGTAATCCGGTTAAAGAACAAGGATGTGGGCCAGATGATCGACAAAAGAAACAACGATAAATTGTCGACAGAACTGGCAGAATACCTGTCCGGTTGTAAAAAGTTAGCTGCAGAGATTAAAAATGGTGCTTTTGATTTGAAAAACACAGAAAATCTTATTAATATTGTTAACGAATACAATGATTGCAAATAAAAAATTAACACCCTCCTGAAAAACGCCCGTAAATACGGGCGTTTTTTATTAAAAATACAATTTCATTTATCGGAATTTCAGAAAACAAAAACCCTCGTTCCCTATTTATTCTGAGAAAAGGAAGAACGGTTTTTCAAAAGGGTTTTTCATCTGAAAATCTGCCGGTGGCAATGCGGCTTCCTTTTTTGTTTTATACAAGGCTATATTTTTTAGTGTAACGGCACCGTTAACCGCAAAACCAAATTTCCCTCCTGTTTTAAGAATCGCAGCCGTATCGGTATACACTATTACCGCTTCGTTATTAAGCCATACAAACAGCTGGTTTCCGGCTTTTTGAATTTTCCAGTCCAGCCAGCGGTATTCCATCAGGAATTTCATCTTGGGAAGTTTCCCGATATTTCCGGTACTTTCGATATATCGTGTTGCAGGATGCTTATACAGCGAACGATCTTCTATCGCTACCCGGTCTTCAAGCTGGTTTAACAATATCCCCACATATTTTTCTTCGTGAAGGTTGGCAATCACTTCAAATAAATAGGCATTTGGATCGACTAAGGTCGAAAAGGTCAGGATATAATTCTCAGGTAGTGTTTTATTGCTGACCAGTATTGCCCACTCTTTGTTTCGGTTTCCGATAACCGTCCCTTCTTTAACCTGCCAATCGCCATTTACTGTATTCCATTTTTTGCTAAGCTGCTGCTTTGTGAAGTTTTCCTGAAACACACTTCTGGTTTGTGCTCCGGTATTCTGTAAACCGGTAATCGCGAGTATCCAAAACAACAGGACGGTAATTTTATTGCTGCTTTTCATTTTCATTGGGTATTGTTTTTACCGGCCTGAGCAGGTATTTTTCCGCAAATGCGGTAATATCAAAATCTTTAAAGCTCAGGGTGCCGCATTGTGTTTTAAAGATATTACCGACTTCCGGTGAGTAGAACCGCTCCAGGTATAACATTCCGTCATTTTGATCCGGGCTGAAAACAGCAAAAAACTGGCCTTTATTGAATACGTTGTAATAGATAACGATATCCTGATCCATACTCATTACGCCGCCTTCATTCGTTCCGCCAAAAGACGGCATCGGACGGTATTCCCTGTTAAACATCTTGTCGTTGTTTGCAATTTCTTTCAGTGCTCCGTTTACGCGCTGTAACAACAGTGCTTTGGCCCCGCCTCCTTCCCTGACCTGTATGGACAGGTAGTAATCCTGAAAACCACGCGGTGCATATCTCAGATAGGAAAGTCCAACATAACCTTTTGCAATATGCCTGTCAAGTATTGTTTTTGTATTTTCCTGTCCTAGTGTTTTATTCGCCGTAACCAAAAGCATCACTACCAGCAATAGTTGTATTGCAGTGCTTGAAAACACTGCCGGAACGGTAAAAAAGCTGTTCCCGATTATTTCCTTCCTCATTATTATTCCTTTCCTTTTACTATAATTTAGACTGTGAGCAACTACTATAACAATGCCATTAGCGCTTCATAATACAGTGCTAAGCCTTCCGGATGTTTTTCCAGAAACAGGAACGGTTCGATCAGTTCCAATTCCATTAACAAAAAGGTTCCGTTTGCAATAATACCATCCACCCGGGCATACAGGCATCCTTTTGCAAATTTATCGACATATAGCTGTGCCGTTTCAATATACTGTTTATCGATTGCTTCGTCATGGATCGTGCCCCCATAATAATGCTGTATCCTGAAGTCGCCCGACTTTGGTTTTTTTACAATACAATGGCTGTATTTTCCGTTAAAGAACAAAAAGGACCACTCGCCTTCCGTCTGGATTTCTTTCATAAAAGGCTGCGCAATAAAAGCTTCCGCCGCTAACAGGGCATGACCGTCTTTCTGGATCGACGCACAATTTTCCGGAGTAATCACCATCGTATTTTTCGCTCCGGCACTGATGCAGGGTTTGAAGATAATTTTATCACTGTTGAAGTGTCTGAAAAACATTTCAAAATCCGGTTTTTCTCCTTTTTCTATAAAAAGAGACGGAATAACGCCGAGCCCGGCCGCTGCAATATCATTCAGATAATGTTTGTCGCTATTCCATTTTACAACGGTATACGGATTGAGTATTTGTATGCCAAGGTTGTGCAACCGGTCCAGCCAGGCTGTAAATTCCCGGATCTTGTCGTGATAGTCCCAGGGCGCTTTCAGAATAACCGTTTTATAATCTGCCCAATTCACCTTAGAATCGGTCCATATTTCGCGGGTAATGTCCAGCCCTTTTTCCTGCAGATAGTGTAATAAAAGTGTGTCTTCATCTGCAACATCTGCCGTTATATAGCGTTGCTGAATTTCATAACAAACGTAAGCTATTTTCATATTGTCTTCCTTAATAGTAAGCATTAAACGGAGTATTGTATGGTTTTAAACACTGCCATACGGCTACCTGTCTCCACCTATAAAGTTCTGACATTTTTTGCTATTTTATACGTTTTTTTCTATAAAAAAGCGGTTTCCGGATATGCATTTAACGGAAGCGGTTTCCGGTTCTGTAACAGAAAAAAAAGGATACCATTCTAAAATAAAAAAATCCCGTTTAAACGGGATTTTCTTTAGCTTTTTGCTGTGGCAATTACAAATTTGAGTTTGTTCCGCACACCTATCTGTAACAAGTCCACCAGGTCCTGAACCTGTAAATTATACGGTATTCTTACTACTATGGTCTGTTCTTTCTGTGTACCAAGCTTTTCCAGCAGCTTTGTTTCCAGTTCCTCAAACGGCACTTCCTGTTTGTCTACAAAATAGTGCTTGTCTTCGGTTACGGAAAGGCTGATAAACTGCTTGTTCGTTGTTTCTTTTGCTTCTGCTTTGGGCAGCATCAGATTGATAACATTCGGATTTGCCAAAGTGGAGATAATCAAAAAGAACAACAGTAAAAAGAACATAATATCACTCAAAGCAGAGGAAGCTACTTCGGCGTGAAAACGTCTGTTTCTTTTAATTCTCATTATTTATTCGGCTGTTGAATTATATTAATAAACTCTAATCCCTGACGTTGTACATTTAATGAAAAATGGTCGATCATCATATTGAAAAAGTGATAGGCTGCATACGCAATAACCCCAACAATTAATCCTAAACCACTACTGATCATTTTTTCATATAAACCACCTGAAATATTACCAATACTGATATTTTCAGTAATGGAGATCGTATAGAAAATTTTAATTACCCCGGAAATCGTTCCGATAAATCCTAAGATTGGTGCAATACCGGCTACAATACCCAGGTATCCTAATTTCTTTTCCATCAACCCCATTTCAATATTGGCGCTTTTTTCAATGGCCAGATCTATTTCATTAATCGGACGCCCGATAGTGTTCACCCCATTCTTAAGAACGGTTCCGTAGGCTGTATTTGATTTTTCACAGATCATCGCTGCCGACTGTATATTACCGGAGTTCAGCTGGTATTTTAATTCATTAAGCAACGAATTGTCCATTTTGGTTTGCTTCTTAATGTATAAATATCGTTCGATGATGATATAAAGTGTCAGGAAGAAAAGAATGAAAATGGGAAGTACCATGACCCCGCCTTTCATGATCAGCTGGAAAAAATTAACCGATTCAACCGCTGTATTGGCTACTACTGGTTCATTTACAACTGGTTCGGCGGAAACAGGATTAGCTTGCAATAAAAAATTAAAAATCATGTTTTATAAGTCGTTTTATTTGGGTTAAATATAAGTATTTGCTTTTTAAAATAGCAACTACTATACCATAAATAACGAAATTTAATGCCAAAGCGTATTTTTCCGTTTAAAAAATTTCACATACAAAAAGAGCCCGTATAAAACGGGCTCTTCTATTATTGATAAACGGAATACGTTATTATTCTTCCGTTTTGTTGTGACGAACTTCAATTTCTTCTCTTTCTCTCTTCGTAACCGTATCACAAAGAACCGGTGTAGCGATGAATAATGAAGAATAAGTACCCACTGTAATACCTACTAACATTGCAAAGATAAATCCACGGATTGACTCACCTCCGAAGATGAACATGATTAACAATACCAAGATCATTGTTAAAGATGTATTGATTGTTCTGGACAATGTAGTATTAATAGAGGTATTTACGATATCGTTGAAATGTCCTTTCGTATTACCTGCAATATACTCACGTACCCTGTCGAATACAATTACGGTATCGTTCATCGAGTATCCGATTACTGTTAGAATCGCAGCGATAAAGTGCTGGTCCATTTCCATGTGGAATGGCATGAATTTATAACAGAAAGAGTAGATACCCAATACGAAGATAACGTCGTGTGCTACCGCTGCAATAGCTCCTAATGAGTACTGCCATTTTCTAAAGGAAACCATTAAGTAAAGGAATACAATTGCCATTGATCCTAAAACTGCCCAGTAAGAGTTTGTTTTAATATCGTCTGAAACTGCCGCACTCACTTTTGAAGCCTGTAATACCCCGATTTTCTTACCGTCGAAAGTATTGATGAATTTGTCATACGTTAAGTCCTGAGAATAGTATTTCTTCAAGGCGTTGTATAATTTTTCATTTACTTCTTTATCAACTTCAGAACCGGTTTCCTGTACTTTATATTTCGTTGTAATTTTCAGCTGATTTGCATCACCGAATACTTTTGCTTCCGCACTACCAAAAACTTCTTCTTTCGATAAAGCATCCGCAATTTCAGAAGGCTCAATTACTTTTTCAAATTTAACCTGGAATGTTCTACCTCCTACGAAGTCAACACCTTCATCCAATCCGTTAATCGCGAACGACACACAGCTTAATACTACTACTAAACCAGAGAATAAATACGTCCATTTTTTAATTCCTAAGAAATCGAAATGGAAGTTTGTAAACCAGTTTTTAGTAATTGATGTTGAGAAATGCAATTTATCACCTCGGCTAACGCTCCAGTCTAATAACATTCTTGTAATGAAGATCGACGTAAATAATGAGGTAATAATACCAATTAATAATGTTGTAGCAAATCCTTTAATAGGTCCTGTTCCAAAAATCAATAGTACTAAACCGGTAAGGATGTGTGTAACGTTTGCATCGGTAATAGACGACATTGCTCCTCTCCATGTGAATGAGAACCGAACGGCTTCATCTAACGATTTTCCAAGCCTTAATTCTTCTTTTGCTCTTTCATAGATAATGATGTTCGCATCCACTGCCGTACCCATCGTTAATACGATACCTGCAATACCCGGTAAGGTTAATACCGCACCTAAGCTTGCTAAAATTCCGAATAAGAACAATAAGTTAACGATCAACGCGATGTTTGCAAACCAACCTGCTTTTCCATAATAGAATACCATCCATAGGGATACTAATAATAAACCTACTAATGATGATGTAATACCGTTATCGATAGCTTCCTGTCCTAATGACGGACCTACCACTTCTGATTGTACAATTTCTGCAGAAGCCGGTAATTTACCTGCTCTTAAAATGTTTGCTAAGTCTTTTGTCTCAGCTACGTCGAATACACCTGAAATTTCAGAACGTCCTCCTGCAATTGGTCCTGAAGATACTCCCGGAGCAGAATAAACGATGTTATCTAAAACAATAGCAATATTACTTTGTTGTGTATATGCTTTTCCTGTTAGTTCTTCCCATTTTCTTGCACCGGTTGCATTCATCTGCATTGTTACAGACGGACGACCCATCTGGTCAAATGATTCTCTTGCATCCGTAATAACACCACCACTCATTGGAGGAATACCTTCTCTGTTTGCTTTTAAAGCATACAATTCAATTACGTTTGGTGATTTAGGATTTAATTTACCCCATGCAAAACGAACATAACGTTGCTCTGCCGGTAATAAAGAACGGATATCATCTCTTTTTAAATAAGAGTTGATTTTTGCAGTATCTTTAGGATTAAAGTAAGCCAATACCGGGCTTCCCTGTTGTCCTCCACCTACAGCCAAATCCAATAAAGGATTGTTTCCTTTTTTAGCTGCTGCAGAATCTTTTGCTTTATTGGTTAACAATGAATCGATATCTGAAGTTTTTGGTGCTTCTTTCGTTTCAACTGTTGCTTTTTCTGTTTTTTTCAGTACTTCATTAGCTGCTAAAAGGAAGTTTCCGATTTCGTCAGACTTGTATGTTTCCCAAAATTCTAATTGTGCAGTACTTTGTAATAATTTCTTAATACGATCTACATCTTTTGCTCCCGGAAGCTCTACTAAGATTCTTCCAGATTCTCCTAATTTCTGGATATTAGGCTGTGTTACTCCAAATTTGTCGATACGCTCTCTTAATACTCTAAAAGCACTTTCTACAGACTCGTCAACTTTTTTTCTAAATACTGTTTTCACCTGAGCGTCGGACATATCAAATTTGATTACATCACTTAAATTTCTGTTTCCAAAAATTTCCGGTGAAGCCAATTTTGTTGTTCCGTTTGCCTCTTTGTCAAAAGCAACGAAGAAAGCATCCAGATAACTTTGGTTTCCTTCTCTGTTTTTAGTTGCTTCAGCAATCGCTTTATTGAAAACTGGATTTTTTGAATTATTCGCCAATCCTTTCAATACGTCTTTAACTGAAATTTGAAGAATTACGTTAATTCCTCCTTCAAGGTCAAGACCTTTGTTAATTTGTTTAGCTCTTACTTCATCAAAAGTATGACCTAAAAAAACTTTTTCTTTACTAATAGAATCAAGGTAAGACAATTCTTTCTTAGAATCGCCATTAGCAAACGCCTTAGCCTTGCTCTCGATATTATTGGTAACAAATGTGAAGGAAAGTTGGTAAATACTTACCAATGCAAAAAGTATTGCAAAAAATTTAATGAGTCCTTTATTCTGCATTATTACTAAAAATTAATTATTCATTTTTTTCAAAAACGAGCAAATATATAATTTACCAAAAGATTAACCAATTAATTTGCTAATATTATCAAAAAAAAAGACTGCTTTCGGCAGCCTTTCGGTATTTATGAATGAATGTTTATACTAAAACTGATTTTAAATCGGCGTTCATCGCACGAACCGCATCGGCACTCTTGGCAAAAAGTGCTTTTTCGGCATCATTTAATGCGATATTCACAATTTCTTCTACACCGTTTTTACCGATGATACACGGAACACCGATGCAAATATCCTGCTGACCGTATTCTCCTTCCAGGTATACCGAACAAGGAATCATTCGCTTCTGATCATTCAGAATACTGTCTACTAAGAAGGCTACAGAAGCTCCCGGTGCATACCAGGCAGATGTTCCCAGCAACCCTGTTAAAGTCGCTCCGCCTACCATAGTATCGGCCGCAACTTTATCCAGCACATCCTGAGCTAAAAAGTCGGAAACCGGGCTACCGTTGTAAGAAGCCAGACGGGTTAACGGAATCATCGTCGTATCACCGTGACCACCTATTACCATACCCTGAACGTCATTTGACGGCTTGTCCAAAGCTTTGGACAAATAATATTTAAAACGGGAACTATCCAGCGCACCACCCATACCAATGATTCTGTTTTTTGGCAATCCGGTAGCTTTCAGCGTTAAATAGGTCATCGTATCCATAGGATTGGAAACCACTACAATAATGGTATCCGGAGAATATTTCAGTACATTTTCCGCAACCGATTTTACAATCCCTGCATTAATCCCGATTAATTCCTCACGGGTCATTCCTGGTTTTCTGGGAATTCCCGAAGTAATCACCACAACATCACTTCCTGCTGTCTTCGAATAATCGTTTGTACTTCCTGAAACTTTTGTATTAAATCCTGTTGTTGTGGCGCATTGCATGATATCCATCGCTTTACCTTCGGCAAAACCTTCTTTGATATCCAAAAGAACCACTTCGCTTGCAATTCCTCTATAAGAGATAACGTCCGCACAAGTCGCTCCTACATTACCTGCGCCCACTATTGTTACTTTCATAATATTCTAAATAAGTATTAAATTAATATGTTTTTATTGAGAAAACCAATATACAAATTTTATGTACGCAAAACACATAACCCCAAAAAAATACCGGTTTTTTTAAACAAAAAAGGATGTCATTTTCTGACACCCTTTTTTCTATTCTTTCACTAAGCATCAATCTTAGCGTAAACTGCATTTTTCTCAATAAATTCTCTACGAGGCGGTACTTCATCACCCATCAGCATCGAGAAAACCCTATCGGCTTCCGCCAGACTGTCAATAGATACCTGACGCAGCGTACGGAATTCCGGATTCATGGTTGTTTCCCATAACTGCTCCGCGTTCATCTCTCCAAGACCTTTATAACGCTGGATATTGGTTCCACCGTTCATTCTTTCTGAAATTTCATCACGCTGTGCATCCGTCCACGCATATTCTTTTTTGGTTCCTTTTTTCACCATATATAAAGGTGGGGTAGCAATATATACATAACCGTTTTCGATAAGCTCCTTCATATAACGGAAGAAGAACGTTAAAATAAGTGTAGAAATGTGGCTACCATCAACGTCGGCATCACACATGATCACTACTTTATGGTAACGTAATTTTTCAAGGTTCAACGCTTTACTGTCTTCAGCAGTACCAATGGTCACCCCTAAAGCGGTAAAGATATTTCGGATCTCTTCGTTTTCAAATACTTTGTGATGCATTGCTTTTTCAACGTTCAGAATCTTACCACGCAATGGTAAAATCGCCTGGAAAGCACGGTCACGACCTTGTTTTGCCGTTCCACCCGCCGAGTCTCCCTCGACAAGGAATACTTCACATTTTGCCGGATCCTGCTCAGAACAGTCGGATAATTTACCCGGTAATCCGCCACCGCCCATAACGGTTTTACGCTGCACCATTTCACGTGCTTTTTTAGCAGCATGACGTGCCTGTGCAGCCAAAATTACCTTCTGAACAATTATTTTCGCATCATTAGGATTTTCTTCAAGATAGTTTTCCAGCATTTCTGCCACCGCCTGACTTACCGGCGAAACCACTTCCCTGTTTCCTAATTTTGTTTTGGTCTGTCCCTCAAACTGAGGTTCCGAAACTTTAACCGATACAATTGCCGTTAATCCTTCACGGAAATCATCCCCGGAAATTTCGAATTTTAATTTTTCTAATAATCCGGATGCATCTGCATATTTTTTAAGGGTTCTTGTCAAACCGCTTCTAAATCCCTGTAAGTGCGTTCCTCCTTCGTGTGTATTGATATTATTCACGTAAGAGAAAATGTTTTCAGAATAGCTGTTGTTGTAAATCAGCGCCACCTCAACCGGAACTTCTCCCTTATCGGTTTCCATACTGATCACATGCCCGATAATAGGCTCTCTGTTACCATCTAAAAACTTAACAAACTCTTTTAAACCTTCTTTGGAATGAAACGTTTCTCCGGCAAAATTTCCGTCTTTATCCGTTTCTCTTCTGTCAGTAAGTGTGATTGTGATTCCTTTGTTCAGGAAAGACAATTCACGCATACGTGCCGCCAAAGTATCATAAGAGTACTCTATTGTTTGTGTAAAAATGGTTCTGTCCGGTTTGAAGGTAACGATAGTACCTCTTTTTTCGGTTTCCCCTATTTGTTTAACCGGGTAAACGGCTTTACCTCTTTCGTATTCTTGCTCGTATATTTTTCCTTCTCTGTGAACAGTCGCACGCAAATGGTCGGATAATGCGTTAACACACGATACCCCAACCCCGTGTAAACCTCCGGAAACTTTATAGGAATCTTTATCAAATTTACCTCCTGCACCGATTTTCGTCATGACAACTTCCAATGCAGAAACACCTTCTTTCTTATGAATATCAACCGGAATACCACGACCGTTATCTTCAACGGTAACGGAATTATCTTCGTTAATGGTTACGTGTATAGTATCACAATGTCCAGCTAATGCCTCATCGATCGAGTTATCCACAACCTCATAAACCAAGTGGTGAAGACCTCTCGTTCCTACATCGCCAATATACATTGAGGGACGCATTCTAACGTGCTCCATCCCCTCAAGGGCCTGAATACTGTCTGCTGAATAATTGTTTTTCTTTACTTCTTCGCTCATAATTTATTTTCTAAAAAATGTAATTTTTCGTCTAACGAGCAAATATATGAAAACGCAGAGGATAATACACTAAAAATAACCCACATTAGGGTGTAAGTTATCAACAAAAAGGGTTTATAATCCTTAAAAAAGTCCTGTATTCCGCAATTCCCGAAATAAAAAAAACGCCGGCAAATTACCGGCGTTTTTCAAACAAACAAACTAATCACATATGAAAAGATCATACTTCGGCTTTTACCGTTGCAATCGTAGGATCGGCTTTAACGTGAGCGGTATTCGCCCGTCCGCTCGGATCCTGATTTTCCTGCCATTTCGGTATCCATTTACGAACTGTTTTGGCAGCACTTGCCTGAGGGAAATGCTTGTGAAAAATGGTTCTGTAGAAATACGCTTCTTTGGTGGCCGGTGTGTTGTGCGGAAACAATTCCGCGGCTTTTTCCATTTCCTGATCGGTTACCCGGGCAGAACCGTAAGCAATCAGCTTATCGATCCAGTTGTAGCCCACCCCGTCTGAAAACTGTTCTTTCTGACGCCATAAAACACTTTCCGGCAGATATGGTTTTTCAGGAGTATCAAAGGCTTTTCGCAAAATGTATTTTTCAACACCGCCATAGGTCGCCGGTTGTTTTTCTTCCGGTTTTATTTTGATGGCAAGGTTTAAAAAGGCTTTGTCTAAAAACGGCACTCTCGCTTCCAGTCCGTGTGCCATGGTCGACTTATCCGCTCTCAGCAAATCGGCAGTAGCCAGTTTCTGAACTCTTTCAATCGTTTCTTTCTGAAAATCCACAGCCGAAGGCGCGTTCCTGAAATACAGGTAGCCGCCAAAAATCTCATCGGCTCCTTCTCCTGACAGCACTACTTTAATCCCTTTTTCGGTTATGGCTCTGGAAAGAAAATACATAGGCGTACTGGCTCTGATGGAGGTCACATCATACGTTTCCAGATGCCAGATCAGAGTATCCAGTATTTCAATTCCTTCTTCTATGGTAAAATAGATTTCATGGTGTTCGGTTCCGAGGTATTCCGCTACCGCTCTTGCTGCAATTACATCGGGCGCATCGGCATCCAGCCCGATTGAAAACGAATGCAGTTTTTGTCCGCCGGCTTCCTGTATCAGCCGGGAAGCGATGGATGATGTCAGCGAGGAATCCAAGCCTCCGGAAAGCAATACACCTATCGGCACATCACTCATCAGTCTTTTTCGAACGGCTTCCGTCAGTGTTTCGCGGATTGCTTTTAAATCCAGTTTTTCAACCGCTTTGGTATGGTCTTCCCATTGCGGCTGGTAGTATTTTACAAACCCGGTTTTAGGGGAATAATAATGTCCCGGCGGAAAGGCGGCAAACGACTTGCACTGGTCTGCCAATGCTTTCATTTCGGAAGCAAAATAGATCGCTCCGTGTGCATCAATCCCGTAATATAACGGCTTTACGCCCAGCGGATCACGCCCGGCTATAAAATCATCGCCATCAATAACCACAAAGGCAAAAATTCCGTCAAGCATATCGCAAAATTCATAGCCGTATTCTTCATAAAGATGTACAATCACTTCCGAGTCGGAAGTTGTGCGGAAAGTATGGTGTTTTAAAACAGTATCACGCAGTTTCTGGTGATTATAGATTTCCCCGTTGTGAACCATCCACGCCGAACCGGTTCCCTGAATGGGTTGTTTTCCGGTATGTAAATCGACAATCGACAAACGCTCATGACTTAAAAAATGCCCTTTTTCGGTAAGGTGTAAATCACTTTCATCCGGTCCGCGATGGGACATTCTTTTCGACAATTGCTTTACCAATGCCGCTTCTGTCCCTTTTCCTATAACTGCTAATATCCCGCACATAACTTTATCTTTAATTGGTTATTATTACGAAACAAAATTGCCTTTATTAGTTTTAATTAAAAAGTAAAAACAATTATATAGTTATAATTTAAAACCAAAATAAGGTATTTAGAGTTAAATCAAAACATAAAGCTTTCTTTACAGCATGTTTTGATTATAGATTATAATTTACTCCTGCCCGGTTCCGGGTTCACTTTAGTGTTTTTAAAATCAAAAAGCCCGGACAATCGTCCGGGCTTTGGCTATTACGGGGTTATTTTCCGTCAAAATGATTTATTTTAATGTTTTGGAATAGTCTTCCAGCAGCTTCTTTTCGTCCGCATGGAGCGACTCCATTCCTTTCCGGCTTATTTTTTCAAGTATACGGTCGACTTCTTTTTGTTTGCGTACTTTTTCGGCATTATACCGTTCGTCAATGGTATAGTTCCGTTCCTCCGTATGCTGTTTCACAGAAGGATTTTCTTTATTTTTCTTCATAAAGAAATAGGTCACGCCCGAAAAAATCAAAATGATCGTTAATGTTATCATGTCTTTTGTAAATAAAATAACCGCACAATTTATTTCACCTGTTTTCCTTGTACAAAAGTGTTTACAGGCTGTACATACGGAATTCCGTCAATATCCATGGTCATAATGTCCACATCAAAAATAACAAAGTCCGCCCATTTTCCTACTTCCAGGCTTCCTTTTTCGTTTTCTTCAAAATCCGAATAAGCTGCCCAGATGGTCATTCCTTTTAAGGTTTGCTCCCTCGTTAGCGCATTTTCCATCTGAAATCCGTTATCCGGAAAGTTTTTCAGGTCTTTACGCGCCACTGCGGCATAGAACGTGTACATCGGGTTTACTTCTTCAATCGGGAAATCTGTTCCCAAAGCTATCAATCCGGCTTTTTCGAGCATGGTTTTATAGGCATACGAATATTTCAGCCGTTTTTTCCCCAGGCGGTCTTCTGCCCAGTACATATCGGAAGTGGCATGCGTAGGCTGCACGGAAGGAATGATTCCCAGTTTAAAATAGTCGAAATCCTGTTCTCTCATGATCTGGGCATGTTCTATTTTCCAGCGGCGATCCGGTTTTCCTTCCAGTACTTCTTTATAGATTTTCAGCAATACCGTATTGGTAGAGTCGCCAATAGCATGGGAATTCATCTGATAATCGGAACCGGCAATTTGCCGGGCTATTTCCCTAATGGCCGGAATTGGCGACAGCAATGCTCCAAATTGTTTCGGCTTGTCGGAATACGGCAGGTGCAAACAGGCTCCTCTGGAACCCAATGCGCCATCGCCCATAAATTTAAACGAACGGACATTCAGTTTGTCTGTTCTATAGATTCCCAATTGGGTATAATGGTCCACATTTTCGCGGGTAGCCATTACCATTGCATAAATGTTGATATCCAGAATTTTTTCCTGCTGCAAACTGTCGATCAAATCGATTACCTCTCTTTCCAATCCGGCTTCGTTAATGGTGGTCAGCCCGTATTTGAACATTTCTTTCTGAGCATCTACCAAAGCGCTGATCTGCGTTTTACGGGAAGGTTTCGGAATAATTGCCGAGATCAGTTCCATCGGGTTGTCTACCAGAATCCCGGTGAGTTTACCGTCTTTTATTTCGATCTGTCCGCCCTGGGTTTTGGTTTTGGTTGTAATACCTGCCAGTTCAAGTGCTTTGCTGTTAACAAGCATGGCGTGTCCGTCAATTCTGGTGAGCACAACCGGTGTATCGGGAAAGTGTTTATCCAACAGTTCTTTTGTTGGAAACTCCTTTACTTTCCAATCGTTCTGGTCCCATCCTCTTCCCAGAATAAAGGTTTGTTTTTTCTCTTTTTGAAAAGCCAGGATGCGGTCTATAATTTCCTGATAGCTTTGCGTTCCTCTCAGGTTAACCGCCTGCATGTTCATCCCCAGTCCGTAAAAATGGGCATGCGCATCATAGAATCCGGGATAGATGAATTTATCTTTGGCAACGATAACTTTCTTGGCACTGAATTTTTTAGTGATATCCGCTTTGTTTCCGATTGCAATTATTTTTCCGTCTTTTACCGCTAATGCTTCCGCCAATTGGAAGTCTTTATTTACCGTATAGATCTTCGCATCCGAAACAATTAAATCGGCTTCCTGCTTTTTTTGCGCATTTACCAGGGTTGTGACTGCACAAAAGGCAGCTATAATGTATTGTATCTTCATTCTTGTTTTATTTATGCCACACTTTCGATAGTGTACCGAGAAGTATTGATTTCAAAGGTTTCGCCAACGGTTCCGCCCATCAGTTTATTCCCTAAAGGCGATTGGGGCGAAAGGGCAATAACGGTCGTGCCGTCTATGGTTATCTTGGGCAGTGCCGCACTCATAAACAGGTACATTCCGTTTGCTTTAATCAGGCTCCCTACAGTTATTTTAGCCGTTACCAGTGTACCGTCTATTTTTTCAAGGATGGCTTTCTGGCTGATGGCTTCCTTGAGTTTTGCACTTAATTTTTCCTGTTCCAGATGCATCATAGACAGGGCGGTTTCGTGTTTGTCTCCTGCGGATCCTTTGGCATCATTTTGTGCATCTTCTGCCAATCCGGAAATCATGTCCCGAAAAACATCGATTTTGTCCTGTAATAAAACGATATGGTGTTGGAGTATTTTTTGTTTGAATGTCATTTTCAGGTATTACGGTGAAATACAAAGAAACAAAATATCTGATTTATTTTCAGGGAATCGCTTTAAAAACAAAAGTCCTGTAAAGCATCGTGCTTTACAGGACTTTCCGTAGTATATTTTCCGGTTTAGAAATCGAATTTGTAGCTTGCCCCGATCAGGAACTGGAATCCCTGTACCGGATAGTTCAGCCAACGCTGGTAATTCTGGCTTGCCAGATTATTCGCTTTCAGATAACCCGTAAGGCGTTGGTTGTGTTTGTAACCTACGTGGGCATTTAAGTCGAAATAACTATCCAGTGTTACCGTTTTAACTGTAGGCTCCGTTAGAGCGATGTCATTGTACAGAAACTGGTCTTTGCGTTCTCCAACAAAGAATATGTTGGTTCCGGCATACCATTTTTCAGTGATATTAAAATCGAAATCGGCTCCTACTTTAACTGTAGGCATATTCCATGCTTCCTGCAAATCGGTTGTAAAACTGTTGAAGGTACCGTTAATACCGAATGTTACGTTTTTAGAGAAGTCCATTTTCAATTCCCCGAAGAAGCTGATGATTTTTAGCTTATCGTAAACCACTCCAAATGAGTTTCCGTACACATATCCTTCGGTATTAGTGTTCGCAGTGTCGTAAATATTGCTGGTAAAAAAGGCTTTATCATCGTCGCTTTTATAGGAACCTCTCACGTTATAGGCTACATTATTTGCCAGTTTTCCTTTTAATCCCACATAGATATCATATTGCTCACTTGTGGGTGCAATAACTAAGTTAGGGGCTACAAACTGGTTTTCGCCTACAAAATCGGCATAGGTGTTTTGTTTTAATCCGCCTTCCGCTCCGGCATAGGCAATCATTACATCGCCAACAACTTTATAGGATGCTTTTACCTGCGGATAAATATAGAATTTACCTTCGCTTTCGTTATTCAGTTTACCAACATTGTAAAAAAGTCCGGCACCGGCCTGTACCGAAAGGTCGCCCTGCTGCAATAAGATACTTGGCTGTACTCCAAAATTCAGGTAGCTGTATTTCATTTCGCTTTCCGGAAGGTTGTAGTAGTCTTTTTCAAAATTTCCGCCCACATAATCCACTACAAAATCAGCTTTGAATTTCTGGTCTTTGAAATCAAAATCAATTGACGGTTTTACAAAAAAGCGGTTTTCCGCACTTCCTTTTGCATCCCAGAATCGTTTGAATTGTAACGATGCTTCGTTGAAGTAGCTGTCTTTCATGCCCAGTCTTGCGCCCAGAGTTAGTGTCTGGTAGGTTTGCTGTGCATTCACACCGGCCATTGCCGCTTCATCAAACGGCAGGAAATCGGTTGGCAAGCCATACCAATTGTACAGTTGATGCTGGTACCCCAGATCGGCATTCCAGTTAAAATCCCGCTGCTTGCTTCCGTAAGTAAGGTCCAATGATGTTTTGGAATATTTGTCATCCAGAATCACATCTTTAATACCGCCCTGTGAAGACAGGTGGCGGAACATTCCGGCCACATATTCGGTATTGCTTAGGTTCTTCGTTACAAACAATTCTCCGTTCACCGTGGCGTAGTTTCCAAAGCCCAAGGTAGCGTAGTTGTTGTACAGTTTTTCTTTTTGCGCTTTGTCCACACCTGCCGCTTTTCCTTTGGATGGCGTAAAAGTGGACGCTACCGGAAAAGAGAAAATGTTGTACTGGATTTCTTTTTTCTGAGTATTGTCTTCATCCTCAATTGTCGGGGTTTCCTTTACTTTAAAAGCATCCGATATTGTAGGCGTATAGGGTTTTACTACGTTTACCACTTCTGTTCCCAGATTTTCATCTTTTTTCTGAGCAAACAGGGCTTGCCCTCCTGTTAAAAGTAGTATTACTGCGATTTTATATTGAAATGTCTTTGTCATATTTTGAATATTTACTATTAAGACGCTGTTTTTTTTACAGGCTTAATTGGTAATTGATGAGTTACGTTTTGCTTCTTCCGACTTAATGAATGTTAGTTCTTTATTAGCTTCATCCACTACATCCTGGTAATTGGCGAAGTTTTTCACCACGCTTTCCAGTATGTAGGTTGCCTGGAAACTGTCTTTTAATCCGTAAAAGTTCTTAGCCATAATAATCAGTCCTTTTGCTCCAAAATATTTGTATCCGGAATAGTCTTTCGCCAGTTTCTGAACAGCAGTATTGGAGGCTTCAAATTTTCCGTCTTTGTTTTTAAAGTAGGCATCATAGTACAAGGCTTCCGCTGCCAGTTCTCCTTTGGCAATGGTCAGCAATTTTGCATAGGCTACTTTTGCTTTTGCCTCATCATTGGATTTGATAGCCGAACGCGCCACGATAATCTGGGCATCACTTTTAATTCTGTCTTCTATTTTGGAGTTTGCCAAAACTTTATCGGCATAAATTACCGCGTTCGGATAGTCTTTTTGCTCGTAATACGACTTCATCAGGTTGGATTGGGCAAAAGTGACGTTTTGCGGGAAGTCTGCTTCCGTTTCCAGTCGTTTTAAAACCGGAATCGCTTTTGCGTAATCGTTTTTCTTCAATACGATTTCCGATAGTCTTGCCAGGGATTGTTCGGTAAATTCGTTACGGGATTTTCCAATTACATATTCGTAGTTTGGAATGGCATTATTGCCCAAACCTTCGGCAAAATAAGCCTGTGCCAGGTAGAAATTGGCTTTCAGGGCCGAAATTCCGTTCGGGAAATTCGCCAGATAGCTTGTAAATCCGGAGATTGCCGGTTTCAGGTTGTTTTGCAGGTATTGTTTTTCGGCTGCTTCATAGGATGTTTTATCCAGATCGGCATCGGTTACGTCCACAAAATCCAGTGTTTTCACCCAGGTTGCATATTCGTCTACTTTTCCGGTATCTACATAGATCAAACGGGCGGTGGAAACGGCTTCCAATGCTTCCGGTGTTCTCGGATATTCGGCAACTACTTTTTTCAGTTTTGTTAATGCCTGCTGGTCTTTTTCGGCGTTATAGTAAATCAGTCCCTGTCTTAAGATCGCTTTTGCAGCATACGAACTGGTTTTATAATCCGTAATCAGGCGCTCGTATGCCTGCAGCGCTTTATCGGTATTGTTAAGCGTTACATAGGTATTTCCTGACTCATACAGGGCATCATCGGCATATTTAGAGTTTGGATAGGCTTTTAAAAAGGCATTCAGTTCTTCTACTTTTTTATCATTTCTGGAAACAAATCCGTATGAAATGGCTTTCTGGAAGTAGGCATAATCCGCATCCACACTTTTCAGGTCGATTACCTTATTGTAGGCCTCCATAGCCGGCCAGTATTTTGTTGTCACGAAATAGCTGTCACCCATTCGCAGATAGGCATCATTTAAACGAACCTTATCGTCTTTGGCCATATTGATGTATTCCTGGAAGTATTTTGCCGCCTGTTCGTATTCTTTCGTTTTAAAATAGGTATAGGCTAAATCGTAATTGGCATTTTTATATTCGGGTGTGCCTTTTGCTTCCGCACTCCCTAAAAACTGTTTAAAACTGATCAATGCCTCACTAAACTGATTCAGCACATATTCCGTTTCCGCTTTCCAGAAAGTTGCCCGTGTGGTAAATTTAGCATCTCTTTGTTCTGCGATTGATTTTTTGAACAGCGCCAGCGCTTCATTATAGTTTCCGTCTGTATACAGCTCCAATCCCCTGTAAAACGTTACTTTCTGATACGCCAGTTTGTTTTCCGGAGTTTTGCTCTTTTCCAGCAGTACCAAAGCTTCTTTATAGTTTTTAGACGTAATATACGAGTTGATCAGCAGGGATTCTATTTCCTGTTTATAGGAAGTATTCGGGTATTTGTTCAGATACGCCATCAGTACTTCCGGCACACTTTGGTACGGGTTCCCGATATCGTAACTCAGTTTGGCATAATTCAGATAGGCATCTTCCTGGATCTTGGTATCAAACTCCATTTCGGAGGCATTTTTGAATGCATTTAAGGCCTGTTGCTTTTTATCGGTTTTCAGATAACTTTCTCCCAGATGGTAGTATGCATTTTGCGCTACGACATCCTGGCCGTTGATGATTTTATTGAACTGCGCAATGGCATTTTCATAATCTCCGGCTTTGTAATAGGCATACCCCAGCTGGTAAAAATCGGTGTTGTTCCACTTCCCTTTTTTTCCTTTGTATTCCAAAAGGTACGGAAGGGCTTTATCGTACTGTTTCAGGTTGAAATAGCTTTCGCCGATAATTTTGGACAGTTCGGATTTTTCGTTGGCATCCGATTTTGACAATTGCGGGATACCCAGATCGATCGCTTTCTGAAAATTGCCTAGTTTAAAGTTCATATCCGACTGAAAGTAGGACATTTTCTCTTTGTATTTATCTTTATCGGCTACCTGGTCGAAATACTGATTGGCATCTTTATAGTTATCCGTTTCATAAGCCATATAGCCTAAATAGTACTTCGCCTGCGAGCCGTATTCTTTGGAATTAACCACTTTATTGAAGTATTTTTCGGCTTCTTTTTTATTTTTTGCGGTGAAATAGCTGTATCCTTTCTGGAAATTGTAGCGTTCCTTATCGCTTACTGTCATGGCATTTTCATCCACTTTATCAAACCATTTCAATGCCTGAACATAATTTCCCTGGTCAAAATAATAATGGGCCACTTCAATATAGGCCTGATTTTGTTTGGTACTCGTTGGATAGTCTTCTACAAAATCTTCCATTAACTGGTCTGCTCCTGTCTGTTCCAGTCGAATCGCACAATTAGCGCTGTAGTAAGCACAATCCGCTTTTACATCGGTGTTTGCATTGTTGCTTTTCACCCGGTCAAAAAGAATCTGAGCCGCCTGATATTGTTTGTCTTTATAAAGCGTTAGCGCTCTTTGATAATCGACTAAATCATGGGTATAGATGTTGGATTGTTGTGCAGCAAGATTCATTGCACCTAATGTGAGAGAAATAAATAACAGCCTATCTAATTTTCGCATTGTTTCTTTTTTTAAAAATCAAATATATCAAAATATACTTGTATTAACGTGGGTCTACTTTTGTTTATTGCAAGAGTTTCCCACAAAAACCAAACCAAATAAATTCTTTCAAAAATAAAATCGGCTTAATTTTTATTTTAAATTTTGATTGAGTATGTTTACTTATTACTTTTACCAAAATAAAACATTCTGATTATGTCGCAAACGATTCTTTCCCTAAAAGATGTAACTATTTATCAAGAAAATAATGTGGTTTTAGCCAATGTGAATCTCGATGTAAAAAATGGTGATTTCATTTATATCATTGGAAAAACAGGTTCCGGGAAAAGTAGTTTTATGAAAACGTTATATGCCGATCTGCCTTTAACGGAAGGTGAAGGAACGATTGTAGACTATGATCTGAAGACTTTAAAAGAGAAAGATATTCCTTACTTAAGACGTAAGTTAGGCATTGTTTTCCAGGATTTCAAATTGCTTCCGGACCGAAATGTTTTTGACAATCTTGAGTTTGTTTTAAAAGCAACCGGCTGGATTGAAAAAGAGGAAATGCGGGTACAGATTGATGAAGTGCTGGACAGAGTGGGCATGAAAAATTTCAGTAAAAAAATGCCGCATCAGTTATCCGGAGGAGAGCAGCAGCGTATTGCAATTGCAAGAGCATTGCTGAATGATCCGGAATTAATCCTTGCCGATGAGCCTACCGGAAATTTAGATCCTCAAACGAGTGTGGAAGTAATGGAAGTTTTAAAGAAAATCAACCAGAACGGAAAAACGATCCTGATGGCTACCCACGACTATGCTTTATTGATGAAATACCCGTCTAAAACACTGAAATGTGAAGACCAAACGTTGTTTGAAGTAGTTCAGAGAACGGTTTAAAATATCATGAAGATACCCAAAGCATTATTGATAATCCCGTTTTACAATGAAAGCGAGCGCATTGCAATACATGACTATACCACGGCCTTTCAGGAATATGCTTCAACCGATTTTTTATTAGTTAATGACGGCAGTACCGATACTACTGCTTCCGTTTTAATGGCTTTTCAGCAGGCATACGCTAATGTGAGCACACTGCTTTTGCCGGAAAATGCCGGAAAAGCAGCAGCAATCCGCACCGCTGTTCTGAATGCGCCAACGGATCAATATGCCTATATCGGTTATCTTGATGCCGATTTAGCCACACCCATAACGGAACTGATAAAAATGCTTGCCTTTGCCGGTGAAAATCCGGAGTATCATTTTATTATGGGAAGCCGTATTAAAAAAATGGGAAGCCAGATTGTACGCTACCAGTACCGTCATTATTTCGGACGTGTTTTTGCAACAATCGTCAGCAATTTTATTTTAAAAACGCCCATTTACGATACACAGTGCGGTGCAAAAGTAATTGATCGGCAGTTAGCCGTACAATTATTCGAACAGCCTTTCCTGACCCGATGGCTTTTTGATGTGGAACTGCTTTTACGGTATAAAAAAGGGAATAAAAATTTTACCAATCAGGTATATGAATACAGTTTAAATACCTGGATTGAAAAAGGAGCCAGTAAAATTACCCTGAAAGATTTATTCGGCTTTCCTTTTCAGCTGCTCAAAATTTACAGAAAATATGATTAAAAGGCTTTTAAATCTTGCTTTAAAAAATCCCGTTAGTGCTTTGATCCTGTCGGGTATTTTAATCCGTATTTTTATTATCAGCCTTTACCAGCACATTACCATATTTCCCGATTCTGAAGGCTATATCGAATTAGCCGATCTATTGGTAAACAACCAGCTTTCCGGTTATAACGGACAAAGAAGCCCGGGATATCCGTTGCTTTTGGTATTGGCCGGAAATAGTTTAAGTCTTACCGTTTTACTGCAATTTATACTTGGTATTTTCAGCTGCATACTGGTTTACAGGAATGTACTGCTTTTAAAGTTCAGCCCTGAGAAGTCGTTTTTTATAGCGCTGTTCCTGAACAGTATTTTACATGTACTTTTTTATGAAACGGCAATCCTGACCGAATCCCTCACTTTTTTCGTGATCACGCTGATTTTCTATATTTACCTGAAGTATTTTTTTGAGAATTGTTCGTTAAAAATGATGTTTTTGCTGAGCTTTTTGTTTGGTTTCCTGGTACTGATCAAGCCTTTTTATTTTTTCCTGCCTTTTCTTTTTTATGCTTTTTCTGTACTGAAAGGTTTTACACTCCGCCGGATCATCAACAAAAGAATCGTTATCCTGATCTTTCCGCTGATGTGTTTCTTCGGCTGGTCCTATGTCAATAAAATCAATACCGGTTATTTTGTTCCTACAACCTTTTACGGCATAAACATTGCGCAGAACTGTGTGCATTTTGCCGAAAAAACGCCTGATAAATACAAAACAATCCGCGATATCTACGTGAAGCACCGTGAGATCGCCAAAAAAGAGAACAAAGATGTTTCGATGAGCATCTGGTATGCTTACGACGAGCTGATTGCTACGACCGGTTTATCTTTTGTTGATTTATCCTATCAGTTAAACGAATTCAGCAAAGAAGCCATTCGCGACAATCCGAAGGAATATTGCTACCAGGTACTGGTTTCCTGGGCCGATTTCTGGAAAGTAGACATGTACTGGAATTACCGCGATTTTAAAGCTCCTTATTCCAACAAGTTTTTTATCGGTATCTGGTATATCCAAAGTACGGTATTGCAGTTCCTGAAAATTGCTTTTATACTGCTCATTCCCGTTCAGCTTTATAATTTCCTGCGCAACCGGAAAATAACGCATGAACTGGTGATTACCCTGATCATTTTATGTACGTCAATCCTGCAGGCAATTGTAACCTACGGAACGAATGCAAGGTTCAGTTATCCTTTTGAGTTTTTAATGGTACTGGTCGTGTTTTTGTATTTCGAGAAAAAGAAGTTTAAAATCAAAGCCGGATAATCCGCAATAGCGTAAAGTCTTATCGGCAGCCTGTTCTTTCTCTTTTAGTGGCCCGGATTATTAAAAAAAGTACTTTATTTGTAAAATTATCGTCCATTACCATTCATCATGCTCTCAATACTTATCCCAATATACAATTATGATATCAGCAAATTAGTTGACGCTATTGCCGGACAGGGAAAAGTCATGAATATTCCCTTCGAAATAATCGGCTGGGATGATTGTTCCAATGATGAAAACAGTACAGCTAAAAACAGTTCTTTAGCAGACAAATATTCTTGTTTCCGTTATTATAAAAATGAGAAAAACTTAGGCCGTACGCACACCCGTAATTTACTTGCTGAAAAAGCAGAATACAACTGGCTATTGCTGCTTGATGCTGATGTATTGCCGGTTTCGGACACTTTTCTGCTAAACTATATCAATGCGATCAGTAAGTCTAACGATGTGGTTTTCGGAGGCTACCAATATGCCCGTACGCATGATGATGCCGCAACGCACCTGAGATGGAAATTCGGTACTTACCGGGAGTCGCATACTGCTATTGTCAGAAATGAAAGACCCTATCATTATATCTTTTCCGGAAACCTGATGATCCGCAAGGCTGTTTTTCGTTCGATAGCATTGCCCAATGAAAATTTTTACGGTATGGATAATTATTTCTCCTACCAGCTCTACAAACAGCAGCGAACTGTTTTTCATATTGACAATCCGATATGGCATTTAGGATTAGAAAAAAATGAGGTGTTTTTCTCGAAATCACTGGAATCCGTTAGAATACGAAAACACTATCTCCCTGAGTTGGTTGGGAATGAAGATATCAATTCGTTATTGAAAAACTACCGCATACTGAAACGTTTTTACCTCGACGGCATTGTTAAATTAGGCTTTTTGCTTACGGAACCGCTGCTAAAAAAAATGATTTTAGGGAAGAAATCAAACCTGTTCTGTTTTGACTTATACCGTTTGGGTTATATTTGTTCTTTAAAGTGATTCCGGGCATGGCTTTTTTTTCGATAATCATACCGCTCTATAACAAACAGGACTATATTGAAAACACCTTAAAAAGTATTTTCAATCAGACCTTTACTGATTTTGAAATCATTATTGTTAATGACGGCTCTACCGACAACAGCTATAATCTTGTCCAATCATTATCCGATAAAAGGATACGGTTGTTTTCTACTGAAAACCGCGGTGTTTCTGCAGCCAGAAATTTTGCCATGAGCAACGCTACAGGAGAATATTTTGCCTTTATGGATGCCGATGATTTCTGGTATCCGCAGCATCTGGAAAAAATTGCCTATACCCTATCAAAATACAATCATTTAAAAGTTTTTACGACCTTACTGGAAGTGGAAACCCGAAATGGTGTTTTTCCCGGCAATTACACTCATCTTTCCGAAGCCGAAATCCAGGAAGTCGATTTATTTGAAACCAGTCTTGCCCGTACTATTCTATCGGGTTCTACAACTGTTATCCATAAAAATGTCCGTCAAAAAATAGGCCCTTTCAACGAACAGTTGTCTAACGGTGAAGATACCGAGTACTGGATCCGTATAGGATTTAACTATAAAATAGGGGTTTACAATGCCATTACCGCCCGGCACGTTTATGTATCCGGAAGCTTGTCCCATCATACCTTTGATATGAAAAAGCATTGTCATTTTGAGCAGTTTGCCGAAATGGAAAAAAATAATCCGCCGGCCAAAAAAATGATCGATATCAATCGTTTTTCATTAGCCCTTCAATGCAAGATCAATCGGGACACCGAAAACTACCGCATGCTGACAAACAGCATTAACAGGGAAAGCCTGTCGGCGAAACAGCATTTGTTGCTGCGCCTTCCGCCGCAAATATTAGTTTTACTACAGCAGTTCAAAGGGTTTCTGGAACGGAAGAATATCCGTTTAACGGCATTTTGATTCCAAAAAGTCCTTGTATTCGCGTATATAATCTTCTTCGGCAAAAACATCGGAAGAAACCACCAGGCATATTGCTCCTGAAGAAAAATTTTCCAGTTCACGCCAGATACCTTCCCGGATCAGCAGGCCTTTATCCGGTCTGTTTAGCGTTACTTTTTCTTTGTGGCTGCCATTATCCAGAACCACATCAAAACTGCCGCTAAGCGCTATTAAAAACTCTTTTTGCTCAATATGCGAATGTCCGCCGCGATATGCCCCGCTCGGAACGTCAAACAGATAATAGATACGCTTTACTTCAAACGGTACCGTGTTTTTTTCAATAACAGCAAGATTCCCCCTCGGGTCTGTTATTTTAGGAATATCGATAAATACTGCTATGGGTGTATTCTTATTCATATACTTTATCTGCTTTCGTATTAAGGAGAAATTTATAGTCTTTAATTCCTCTTAAACCTACTAAAAATTTTGATTTAATCTGTGCTAATGGGGTATAATTTTTCCGGACCAGGAAGAACATATACTTTAGAAGATAGTAATAGGCGCCAAAACCAAACCGTTTGTAAAATCCGGCCATTTTCGCATAGATCAGCCTGTCGGAAGCCACCGCATCACTGGAGGAATAGCTTTCATGCACAACAATGGTTTCCGGGCAGAAAAACAGCTTCAAACCGCTATAAAATGCCCGGCGAAGAAAGTACAGCGTTTCGGCATCTTCAAATTTTGCTCCCAGACCGAACCACTCGTTATACACACAATTCTTTGCCTGTAGCGCCTCCCGGTTTGCCGTAACTTCAATGGACAGTATTTTATTGAGCTTCCGGCTGTTCAGTTCCTTCCCTTCTGCCGGGTATTTACTGTACAGTTTACCCTCTTTGGTCTGGGTCCGGAAACAGATAATGGAAGCTTCCGTATTGTTATTATAAGCCTGAATGATCTTCTGCTGAAAATTTTCCGGGTAAATCACATCGTCATCGGCAATCAGTACAATTTTTCCAAGCGCGTTTTGAAGTGCCAGATTACGGCTTTTTGAAAGTCCTCTTTCAAACGAATTGATCACCCTAACATTTGGATAATCGGAGTGCAGCAAACAGTTTTCATCCGTCTGATTAACAATCAGCAGCCGAAAACCGGTATAAGAAGCAAACGGAAACAGCTGATTTAAGAAATCCAGTGAATTGCGATTCATCGTGGCAATCAAAATTTCTAAATCTTCATTTTTAAATGCGTTCTCCAATTTGTTTTTATATTTACACAAATATAAAAATTTCTACATCGGTAATGAAAATACTTTTAATTGGCGAATACAGCCGGCTTCACAATTCTTTAAAGGAAGGACTGTCTGCTTTAGGACATGACGTTACTTTAATCGGTTCCGGAGATAATTTCAAAAATTATGATGTAGATTTTTCGCTCCGCGCTCAGTTTACAACCCGTTATTGGGTAGTCCGGAAATTCAAGAATGCGGTTTACCGGTTTACCGGTTTCGACCTGGAAAAGACCGAACGGGCCATCCGCTTTTATTTTCTCCTGCCCAAACTGAAAGGTTTCGACCATATTCAGCTGATTAATTCCGATGCGCTAGAAACACATCCCAAAGCAAGTTTATGGCTGTACAAAAAGTTGTTCTCCCAAAACAGGAACAGCATTTCCCTTTTGGTTTGTGGTGATGAAACAGCTGTGAACGACTATTTGCTTAAAGGCGAACTCCGCTATTCGGTATTAACCCCCTATCTGCAAGACCGTTCGTTACAAAAACAGTTCGCATTTTCTTTAAAATATACCCGTCCCGATTACCGGAAAGTCTTCAACTGGCTGACAACTCATTGCAATAGCATAATTGTTTCCGATATGGATTATAAGATTCCGATGGAAGCAATGCAATATTCCGTTGCTTTTATTCCGAATCCGATCAATACCGATACCCTTTTATTCCGGGAAAACGAAATCAGCGGCAAGGTGGTCATCTTTTTAGGAATCAACAGGCTCAGTTATATCAAAAAGGGCATTTCCTATTTTGAAGAGGCATTGGCCATTATCCAGCAACGATTCCCGGAACAGGTGGAACTGCTCATTACCGAAAATGTTCCTTACAGTACCTATATCAATTCCTATAACCGCGCCCATATCGTACTGGACCAGGTGTACGGATTCGACCAGGGATATAATGCCCTGGAAGCGATGACCAAAGGGAAAGTGGTCTTTACCGGAGCCGAAACAGAGTTTACTGCCTATTTCCACCTCCATGAAAAAGTAGCAATCAATGCAACGCCTGATGTTGACGAGCTTGTAAATGAATTAACCTGCCTGATCCAAAATCCGGAAGAGATTACCGCAATTGGAAAAAGAGCCCGTTCTTTTATTGAAAAGGAGCACCATTATAAAATGATTGCTGGAAAATATCTGGAAGAATGGCATAAAAACCAATCGTTACCGGGCGAATAAGGCTTTTCGGAAATAAACACCCAAAACACATAAATAAACAAAATACGTTATCGTATGCCCTATAACCACTCCTTTGACACCAAAAGCGTTGATACAGTAAATGCTGGCGACGTAAAGAATCAGCAGCGAGGTTATCTCGGTAATGATAAAATCCCTGGTGAGCTTTTTTGCAAAAAACTGCATCCCCAGGATTAGCGAAGCACCTTTAAAAAAGTCACCGGCCAATTGCCAGAAAAACAATTCGGAAACCGGTTTAAAATCAGCTGTAAACAGCAGGGTAATCAGAAAATCCTTTAGCCCGTAAACCAGTAACAGTCCTAAACCAAACAACGGCATAATGGTTTTATAATAGCTCCAAAACACTTTTTTCGTTTCGGTATTATCCTGTGCTTCGACCAGTTTCGGCAAGAAATACACCGACAATAAAGTCCCGATAAACATTAAATAATAGGACGATATCCGGCTTATTGCTTCCCAATATCCGGCTTCTTTGATCCCAATCGTTTCAATAACATTATTCCGTATTGCCAGATACACCAAAGGTCCGGCAAAGCCCGAAACCAATGTCATTAAAGTATAAGACGACATTAACCGGATAACTCCGGAATCAAATGACCGGTAAGTTATATTTTTCAGAAACGCATATTCTTTATTGATGTAATAAAACGAAACGAAAAACAGTAAAGACGGCGTGAGCACAACCGACAATAAAGCCCCGAAAGTCCGGAACTGGCTGATCAGTACTACAGATAACAGCAATCCGATCAGGTTGCCGAATATTGCGATATAAATCACCCGTTTAAACTGCCCGAGACCATTAATGATCGAAACCAGCAATACATTCACTATATACCAGGGCAAGGCCAATGCCAGTACCTTAAAAATGGCTTTATATTGAAAGCTGCTTCCAAACAAACGGGTATTCCAGTAATCTGCTCCGAAAAACAAGATTAAACTGATTGCCAATGCGGTAAACACCAAGGTTATAAAAACCGTTGAAATGATCTTTTTCAGCGCCTCATTATCCGCTTTATTTTCGGCTACATATTTTACCGTTCCGTTTTGAAATCCAAGGGTAGCAACCGTCTCTATTGACGACAGGAAGTTCCGGAGATTCCCCACGAGCGCCATGCCGTTCGGGCCTACGAAAACAGCAATAATTTTTGAAGTAATCAGTCCTATGCCTATTTTCAATAATACGCTGATACTGTTTAAAGAGGTTACTTTAAACAAGGTGGACTTCAATATTTCTTTGTTATACTGCAAGCTAATATTGGTTTAACATCTGAATAATATGCGTAATCTCCGTATCGGTCAAAGCCGAATGGAGCGGGATACTCAAAACTTCCCGGTGTATTTTTTCGGTGATCGGGAAAGACAAACCATGAAACTGCGGCAATGCTTTTTGCTGATGCGGCGGAACCGGATAGTGTATCAGCGTACCGATACCGTTTTCCTTTAAATATGCTGCCAGCATATCCCGGTTTGCTGTTTGCACAACAAACAGATGAAAGGCATGATTTTCAGAACCGTCATAATAAGGCAACGCAATTTTCGGGTTGTTGATCTCCGCCAGATAGCGCTTTACGATTTTTCTTCGTTGCTGATTTTCGGCATCAACAGCAGGTAATTTTATATTTAAAACGCCGGCCTGCAATTCATCCAAACGGCTGTTAACACCTATAAAGTCGTTGATATATTTCACTTCCGAGCCGTAATTCCGTAAAGCGGAAATCATCTTAGCCAGAGCTTCATCATTTGTAGTAACCGCACCGGCATCGCCCAAAGCGCCCAGATTTTTCCCGGGATAAAAGCTAAATCCGGCAGCATGACCGATATTACCCGCTTTTTTCCCGTTTAAAACGGCACCATGCGCCTGGGCTGCATCTTCAATGACCAATAAGTCATGCTTTTCCGCAAGCTCCATAATCCGGTTCATATCCGCCAATTGCCCGTACAGGTGAACCGCTAAAACGGCTTTCGTTTTCGGGCTGACCGCTTTTTCCATCGCTATCGGGCTGATGTTGTATGTATCCGGATCGGGTTCTGCCAATACCGGAACCAGATCCGCCTGCAAAACAGCTAAAATACTGGCGATATATGTATTCGCCGGTACGATAACCTCATCCCCTTTCCGGAGTTTTCCCAATTCGATATACGCTTTTAAAATAAGCGTTAAAGCATCCAGTCCGTTTCCAACGCCTATGCAGTATTTCACACCGCAGTAGGCTGCAAAACCGGCTTCAAATGTTTTCACTTCATTTCCTAAAATATACCATCCGCCTGCTAAAAAAGATTCGAATTTCTCTTTCAGAAGCGGTTCATAAGGCTGGTTTATTTTTTTGAGATCTAAAAACGGTATCATATTAGTACGTTGTCAAGATTAGAAAAATTGGCGGTATTCACTTTATAGAAATTCTGAACAATTGTTCTGGCTCCAAAACTTTCTTTCCAGAAGGATAAGCCCTGATTGATGTTTTTCCCCTGGTTTTCATTGGAAATACCAAAATCAAAATAGTTTTTATTATGGAACACGCTTGTCAGCAAATAGTGGTGCAGGAAATCCAGACTACCCGACTCATTTTTAGTTTCATTACCCGATATATATTGCAGATGCGCAACTTCCGGTGTTTCAAATACGGTAGTTCCGGCTACAAGCTGCTCTCCGGAATACACATTAAACTGCCGGATATTCTGAGGGAATTTCGCCTGTAAACCGGTTATTTCTTCCAAAGAATGCACAGGTTTTGCGCCGTGTTTTTTTTGCAGATTGGGTACCAGTATTTCGTTCCAGAACGATTCAAAACCGGTTGTTTCTTTTACGTTCAATTGGTTTTTTACCCCTTTTGCCACTCCTTCTTTCCTTCCTTTATCCAATCTGACCGGGTTGTTCATCTGTATTACCGCCATACTGTCTCTCCGAATCAGTTCGGCTTCAGTCAGAAACAATATGTATTCCAGTTCTTCCGAAGGAGATGCCGTATAAATGTGGGGCAGTATTTTTAAATAAAGCGTGGCAATCCCGTTTTCATGCAGGAATTGTAAAACCGCTTTAAAAATTTTCAGGATTTTTTCCAGTTTCAGTTTATCGGAATAAACCAGTCCGCCATAGGTTAACCCCTGATGGGAATGCAGTACATTACCGGCAATATTAGCCGGCAAAACAGCCACAAGTTTTTCTTTTTCGAAAACCAATAAGGAATGGTCTTCAAACCGGTCCTGATGGTATTCCATAAAATCACGGTGAAAAAGAAATGTGGCATTCTTGGCCTGATTTATAAAATCATTCCATGCAATAAAATCTTTTTTACTGTATTTTCTTATAATGTAATTTTCCACGCAAGTCCTATAAACTTTGGAAATGTACTACTTTTTTATGAATTTTTTGTTTTAGAATTCATCCATTTTACAACATATTAGTATTTTGGTATTCAAATAATTAGTATTTTTAGAACCATTTAATTGCTAATTAAAATGCCGGTGATAAGACAATTACACCTTATTATCTTATTTCTTTCCTTGTTTTTACCTGATTCCGCAAAGAGTCAGGACATCAGTCTGTACCATCAATTCAACGGACGTTATGACTTTACATTTATAGGCAATACCCTGAATCCGCAGGAGAATTCTTTTCAGACTGTTCCGGCGGTTTACACTACCTCATCGGCCAGTTTAAATTTAGCCCCCGGAAATAGTATTAAAAAGGCGTATCTGTATTGGGCAGGCTGCGGTCCGGGAGATTTCAACATCAAATTAAACAATCAGCCCATCACTGCCGACCGGACATTCAGCCATGAAAGAACCACATCGGGGATTACATTGGGCTATTTCAGTGCTTTTAAAGACGTGACTACGTTGGTACAGCAGTCCGGAAACGGCGAATATACCGTGTCCGACCTGGATGTATCGGACTATATCGCTGCCCATTTTCAGCGAAAAACAAACTTTGCCGGCTGGGCCATCATCATTGTTTATGAAAACAGCAGTCTCCCGTTAAACCAGTTAAATATTTATGACGGTATGCAGGCTGTTCCGGACATCATTAACATTACCCTTTCCAGCCTGAATGTAATTGACAATCAAAATGCCCGGATCGGGTTTTTAGCCTGGGAAGGCGATAGGGATATTGCTGTGAACGAAACCCTGCGCATTAATGGTAATGTACTGAGCAATCCGCCTTTAAATCCGGCAAACAATGCTTTTAACGGCACAAACAGTATCACCGGCAGTTCCGTGCTTTACAATATGGATCTGGACATTTATGATATTCAGGACAATATTCATGTGGGCGATACCACAGCAGCTATAGAACTGACTTCCGGCCAGGATTTTGTAATGGTCAATGCCATCGTTACCAAATTAAACAGCCAGCTTCCCGACGCTACGGTAAGCATTGACGATATTGGCCTGACCTGTAATTCCAGAGCCGTTACCATAGATTTTACCGTTTACAACCTGGAAAGCACCAATGCGCTGCCGCAGGGAACCAAAGTTAAGATCTATGCCAATGACAATCTGGTTGGTACTTTTGCCACCCTGCACGCTATCCCGGTAGACGGACAGGAAAGCCAGTCGGTAACCGTTCAGATTCCCGAAACCGTTTTTTCGCCTTTCGATTTGAAAATCGTGGTAGATCCGGATGAACAGGTTATAGAAATTAACGAAGACAACAATACTTTCCACACCAGTGTTACAACAATCATATCGCCAAAAATCAATACTCTGGAGCCTCTAAAAGTCTGCAATAAAGGTATGGGTTCCGGTTATTTTGATTTTTCAGATTATGAAAATATCGTCAAAACCAATCCCAATCAGACTGTCAGCTTTTATGAGAGCAGTGCCGATGCGGAAAATAACATCAATCCGATAACAAATACGTTTCATTATTTTGTAGCCCATGCCCCTAAAGAAATCTTTGTGCGCATTACGGATGAAAACTGCCATACCATTACTTCTTTCACACTAAACACCTATAACTGTCCTCCTAACGTCTATAATGCCGTATCGCCAAACGGAGACAATCTTAACGATACCTTTTTTATTGACGGGCTGCGTAATATCTTTTTGAATTTTGAGCTTTTTATTTACAACCGATGGGGTAAATTAGTATGGAGCGGCAATCATGCTTCCGATGACTGGAGCGGTTTTATTAAAGACGGCGTAGGACATCAACTGGCTCCGGAAGGGACCTATTTTTATATCTTAAAACTAAACGACCCGGATTATCCCGATGCGTTAACGGGGTATTTATACCTTACGCGTTAGCGGTTTTCCTTGTGCTCCAGAGTGGGCAGCGACCATTGGAATTTTACAGCCATTAACCGGATAACGATAATCACAACGGAAGTGGTCAGATACAACACATCCTCAGCTACATTCCATTTTTTTAAAAGAAAGAAAACAACACCGCCAATAATACAAATGGTAGCATAAATCTCTTTTCTGAAAATTACCGGAATGTCATTGCACAGAATATCCCGGATAACACCGCCGAAACAGGCTGTCATCGTACCCAAAGCGATACAAATAATGGGGTGAAGATGGATCGCAATCCCTTTTTCGAGTCCGATTAATGTAAAAACACCCAAACCGACCGTATCAAACAGGAATAAAGAAGTTCTTAATTTGTCCAGACTTTTCCGGAACACTAAGGCTAAAAAATACCCTAAGGTAATCATGTAAACATAGTCCAGATTTTGCATCCACCCTACAGGCGTGCGTCCAATAAGGACATCCCGCAGCGTACCGCCGCCAACAGCGGTAACAAACGCTATTATAAAAACACCAAACGGGTCCATTTTTTTATTCATTGCCGTTAAGGCTCCGGATAAAGCAAAAGCCATAGTCCCTAAAATATCAAGTAGCTGAAACATTCTTTTCTTTTTATTATTCTTTGATAAACACCAATACTGCCTACATATTGCGGGTGTAGTAGTTGTAGTCTTTTAAAATTGTTCGTATAAAATCACTGTCGTTCCCGGACTGGCTTTTTATTCCGGCAACCGATTCCACTTTTTCCCTTAATTTGTATATAATATTAAAGTCTTGCCCGCGTAAAGCCGCTTCAAAGGTTTCTTTAATAATCCGGACGTCATTATCCGAAAGTTTGATTACCAACGGATATGTCGGCACATAATCGTTATCGATTTCCTGCAGGATCGTATGATTGATATTGACATTTTGCTTTAAGCTGATCACCGCTGTTCCGGCGGCCATATCGCCCAACCGCTGGTTCTTTTTAGTGGCTACAATTGCAATCAGCCCGATAAGGCCGTATCCGATACTGAATTCTACAATACGAAAAAGCCAGCGCATTAAGTAATCGCCAAAACCAGCCTGATAGCCGTCAATCTTAATGACTTTAATTTTCAGGATCTTTTTACCGAACGTCTGCCCTTCCATCAGGCTTTCCTGTAGTAAGGAATACAGCATTACCGGCAGTGCAAAAAGCATGATCACAGCTCCTTTCGTCCACATATCCGCATTTCTCAGAAATTCACTAATGCCCAGCCAGTAAAAAAAGATATAAAAAACGGCAATACCATACGCTATTTTAATAACCGTATCCAGAATTTGCGCAACAATCCGGTCACCCACGGAAGCAGTCCTGAAACTTATATTAACATTTTGCGTAGTAACTATTGATAATTCTGACATATTTTATATTTTAGCTGTTTGTGAATTATGAGAGAAGTTGCGTTTATAAAACAAAATAAAGAAAAATGGCTTGAATTTGAGCAAGCAATCTTCGGTAAATCTAAAAAAAATCCGGATGAGTTGGCCAGTTTGTATATTCATTTAATGAATGACCTCTCCTATGCGCAAACGTACTATCCTAAAAGCAAGACCGTTGTTTACCTGAATTACCTGGCTTCTCAGATATACCAGAAAATTTACAAGACCAAAAGAGAAGAAACGAACCGGCTGGTTTATTTCTTTAAAACCGAAGTTCCGTTACTCGTTTACGAATACCGCCGTTACCTGCTTTATGCCTTTATCCTGTTCTTTATGAGTGTAGGTATCGGAGTGCTTTCGGCTCAAAATGACGCTACTTTTGTACGACTGATACTGAGTGATGGCTATGTCAATCAGACCCTTGAAAACATAAAAGACGGAAATCCCGTTGCGATATACAAAAGCGGCAGCAACTGGTCGACCTTTATCGGGATCACCATAAACAACCTGATGGTGGGCATGCGCTGCTATATTTACGGGATCTTTGCCGGTATCGGTACCTTTTTTGTGCTGATCCAAAACGCCATTATGCTGGGTTCTTTCCAATACTTTTTTTATCAGGAAAAAGTATTTTGGGAAAGTGTACGCGGTATCTGGATTCACGGCGCAATGGAAATTTTTGGTATCGTGATCGAATCGGCGGCCGGTTTTATTTTAGGTGCCAGTATTTTATTCCCGAAAACGTTCTCCCGACTGAATTCTTTTAAAACCGGTTTTAAAAACAGTCTGAAAATATTCCTGAGTACGATTCCTTTTACCATCGCAGCAGGATTTCTGGAAGGTTTTATTACCCGTTATTCCATTGATATGCCCAGAGCATTGAATGTCCTGATCATTGTAGGCACGCTGGCGCTTATTTCATATTATTACCTGATCTATCCTTTTATTCTCCATAAAAAACACCATAGAAAACATGTTCCAACTTTTTAAACGAAGAAATTTCAGTGAATTTGTAGGTGACACGTTTACCTTTTTTAATCTTTACGGGAAACATTATTTCAAAAACTACCTTATCATAAACGGCGGCTTACTGCTCATTTTATTAGTATTGGTTTATTTTGTCTCGCAAATTTTCTTTGAAGGATTTTTTTCCAATATAAGCACCGGATTTTCAGACAACCAGCTGGATGCCATTATCAATAACAATATCGGATTGTTTATTGGCTCCGGAGCCTTCGCAATGATACTGATCCTGCTCATCAGCTTACTGAGCTATACTTATCCTGTAGTCTATTTAAACCTGTCTGAGAAAAACACTGCTTTTTCAACAGGGGATATTGTTAATGCCATTAAAGCCAAAACCGGTAAGGTAATAACCTTTTTCCTGGCCTCACTGGTCATCGTCTTCCCGCTTCTGGCAATCGGGCTTGCCCTGTGTTTTGCCCTGATCTTCATTATCATCGGGATACCGATAATCATGATTTTTATCCCGGCTTTTATCAGTTGGTATTCGTTAAGTTTTTATGATTACCTTTCAACAGACAACGGTTATTTTGAATCCCTGGGAAGAGGATGGAAAATGATGCAGCCGAAAATATGGCATGTGGTTGGCTCCACCATCATCATGTATATCATTATACAGGTCGCTATGGGAATTATCACCATGATTCCTTACGTTATGGGTGTTGCCTCGATATTTACGGATCTGGATAATCCCAATGCCGTACCGAATCCCGAAAAATTTTCCTTTTTTATGATGATGATGGTTCTGGTAATGGTACTTTCCATTTTACTGAACTTTATTTTTCAGAATCTGCTTCTCGTTAATCATGGCATCGTTTATTATAGCCTCCGGGAAGAATCGGAAAACAATACCCCAAAAAGTGAAATTGATTTGATTGGAACAGACCGTGAATAAATTCATCGCATACATATTACTTTTCTTCCTTTGCTTACCGCTTTCGGCACAACCGAAAACCGGAACGAATGCTGCTGTGGTAAAAGAAACAGCTCCGGTTCGGATCGATTCTTCGGTGACCACAATAATACCGTTTAAAAAAGATTTTAAAGAACATTACCAGGGCGACGATTTTCAGTATGAAACAATTGTAAAAGAGCCTACCGTTTGGGATAATTTTAAAGCCTGGCTGCTGCATTGGCTTGAACGCATCTTCTCCTCAGGCATAAATGGCAGAAACTTAACAGCTTTTGAGATCATCGTTAAAATCCTGGTTTTTGCAATCATTATTTTTATCGTTTACCTGATCGTTAAAACAATCCTTAACAAAGAAGGGAAATGGATTTTTGGAAAATCATCCAAAAAGAAAATTACCACGGCCAATATCACAGAAGAAGACATTCACAATATCGATTTTCAAAAAATGATCCGCGATTCCAAGAACAAACAGGATTATCGTCTCAGCATCCGGTACTATTACCTGTGGCTGCTAAAACGACTATCTGACAGAACGCTGATAGAATGGGACATCGAAAAAACCAATTCCGACTACCTGTATGAACTTAAAGACGAAAAGCTCCGCCAGGATTTCAAATACCTGTCGTATATCTATGACTACAGCTGGTATGGTGAATTTGAGCTGAATGAAGCCGTATTTGAAAAATCGGAAAAAGCATTCGTAAACACAATAAATTCCATCTGATGAACAGGACACTGAAAATATATATCGCATTTTTGGTACTGATTATCGCTGGAATAATCGCTTTGGATACCAACCGGTCAAAACCGATCAACTGGGCGCCAACCTATGCCACTCAGGACAAAATTCCGCTGGGTTTATATGTCCTGGACCACGAGATCAAAGATTTATTTCCCAAACAGAAGATCGAACGTTTCGGGACTTCCGTTTATGAATATTTTGACCCGAAATACAATTTTGCCGATTCCACCTATAACGCCAAAGGAACGGTCCTGATCATTGCCGAAGGAAGTGATCTTGACCCGACTTCGACAGATGAATTATTATATTTTGTCGATCACGGAAATACGGCTTTCCTGAGTATGAAAAGCTTTCCGGAAAAAATTGCCGACACTTTAAAATTCAGCCTGGAGAGCGATTTTGCTTTCGCAGATAAAATAAAATTCAGCCTGACCGCTAAAAATGTCAGACAGCAGTCATTTGAGTTCGACAGAGGAGCCGGCTCCGTATATTTTAATTCCATTGACACCTTAAGTACCCAGATATTGGGTTATCAGGAAACCAATGCTGTAAAAACGGTTAATTTTATCAAGGTACCTTATGGAATGGGTTATTTTTACCTGCACACACAGCCCACTGCTTTTTCAAATTACAGTTTGCTGAAAGGCAACAATGCGGCTTATTGTGCTGCAATACTGGGAAAAATCCCCAAAACAGGAAGCCTGTACTGGCAGTCTTACAGCTATAACGACAACAATATATCCAGCTCACCGATGCGCTACATCCTGAGTCAGCCCGCTTTAAAATGGGCCTGGTATCTTTTCCTTATCGGCATGCTGATCTTTATGATTTTTAACGCCAAACGCCGCCAAAGAGTCATCCCGATCAAAATACCGCTGCAAAATACCACTGTGGATTTTACAAAAACAATTGGTAATTTGTATTTACAGGAAGGCAATCACCACCTGATCATTGAAAAAAAGATCATTTATTTCCTTGAAAAAGTGCGCAATGACTATATGTTGGATACTTTTGATTTAGACGAGAATTTTATACAGCGCCTGCATCAGAAAACAGGAAAGGACAAAGCCCTGATCGAAAATGTTGTCCGATTGATCAAAAAACACAGAAATCATTTAGAAAGCTCCCAAAAGGACGTTATCGAAATCAGTAAAGCAATAGAAAAATTAAAGTAATATGGATACTTTTGACAATAATCACACCGAGCAAACCGAACAAACTGAAAATGTAAATTTCGGGACACGACTGGATCTTACCGCTCTTTTAGAGAGTGTAAACAATATTAAAAAAGAATTAGGAACGGTAATTGTCGGTCAGGAAAAAATCATTGACCAGCTTTTAGCCGCAATCCTTTCCAACGGTCACGTTTTATTGGAAGGTGTTCCGGGCGTTGCCAAAACAATTACGGCAAAATTGCTTTCCAAAACGCTGGATCTGGGTTTCAGCCGCATCCAGTTTACACCGGATTTAATGCCTTCTGATATTTTAGGAACTTCTGTTTTCGATTTGTCAAAATCGGCTTTTGAGTTTAAAAAAGGGCCTGTTTTTTCAAATTTCATCCTGATTGACGAGATCAACCGTGCCCCGGCAAAAACACAGGCGGCACTTTTTGAAGTTATGGAAGAACGCCAGATAACCATTGATGGCAAAACCTATGTCCTGGATACGCCGTTTTTGGTAATTGCAACCCAAAACCCGATTGAACAGGAAGGTACCTACCGTTTACCGGAAGCACAGCTGGATCGTTTCCTTTTCAAAATCAATATTGATTACCCTAATCTGGACGAAGAAATTGCCATTATTCAACGGGAGAATGTATTACAGGACCGAAACAAACTGGAATCGGTTAAACAGGTGGTCATTAAAAGCGATATCCTGAATTATCAGAGCCTGGTAAAACAGATTATCATCGAACAAAACCTGATCGAATACATTGCCAAAATCGTGATGAATTCCCGTGAAAATGCCTTTTTATACCTGGGTGCTTCTCCCCGTGCTTCCATTGCCATTTTAAACGCTTCGAAAGCTTTTGCTGCGCTTCGCGGACGGGATTTCGTAACGCCGGAAGACATCAAAGAAGCCGCCATACCGGTATTACAGCATCGTGTGGTCGTTACACCGGAACGCGAAATGGAAGGTATTACCAGTACCGAAATTATCCGACAGATTGTCGACACCGTTGAAATTCCGCGATAAACCTTAGTTTCGTTTTTTAATTTATACAGCAGCAGCCTTGAATTTCTTTAAAAAGTTATACCTCAACAATCTCTTTTTCTATATTCTGTTAGGAATCATAGTAAGCTTTGTGCTGGCCTATTTTTTCCCGGCCCTGTATCGTGCCTGCTGGCTGTTCCTGCTCATACTGGCCGCTTTTACCGGTATTGACATCCTGCTGTTATTCACTGCCAGACAAAACATAAAGGCCTCACGGCAAGTTCCGGAAAAACTTTCTAACGGAGACGATAACACCATTACCATAAAACTGAGAAACTACTATTCTTTTCCCGTTTCCCTGAAAATAATTGATGAAATCCCTTTTCAGTTCCAGGTTCGCAACTTTGAAGTTAACCGAAAACTGCTTAGCAGTCAAAAAGATCAGTTTCAGTATTTTTTACATCCAACGGAACGCGGAGAATATTTTTTCGGCAACCTGAATATCTATGTTGCCTCACCTTTGCGATTAATCTCCCGCAGGTTTGCCTTCGATCAGCATCAGCAGGTTCCTGCTTATCCTTCGTTTATCCAGCTGCGCAAATATGATCTGATGGCTTTTTCCAACAACTTATTCCAGTATGGTGTCAAAAAAATACGCCGTATCGGGCATACGATGGAATTTGAACAGATCAAGGAATATGTTCAGGGTGATGATATCCGGACGTTAAACTGGAAAGCCACAGCCAAAAGAAATCAGCTAATGGTCAACCAGTTCCAGGATGAAAAGTCACAGAACGTCTACATGGTGATCGATAAAGGCCGTGTGATGAAGATGCCTTTTAACGGCTTAAGTCTGCTGGATTATGCCATTAATGCCACACTGGCTTTATCAAATGTCATCTTAAAAAAACACGACAAAGCAGGAATGCTTACTTTTTCCAAAAAGATTGAAAACCGCGTTATTGCAGAGCGCCGGCAGTCGCAAATGCACCTGATCATGGAATCGCTTTACAATATCAAAACCGATTTCTTTGAAAGTGATTTCAGCCGGTTATATGTGGATATTAAGAAAAATATCAACCAGCGAAGCCTGATTGTCCTGTATACCAATTTTGAAACACTGGATGGCTTGCACCGCCAGCTTCCATACCTTAAAGGAATTGCCAAAAGCCATTTACTGGTTGTGGTATTCTTCAACAATACCGAATTAAACGAATTAATCAATAAGAACATCACCAATGTTCAGGATGTTTACGACCAGACTATCGCTGAAAAATTTGCTTTTGAAAAGCGTCTGATTGTAAACGAACTTAAAAAATACGGTATCTATTCTGTTCTAACCCAGCCGGAACACCTAACCTTAGATACCATCAATAAATACCTGGAAATTAAATCAAGAGGAATACTATAAATAACAATTAAATTAAATCTAAACCATGAAAAAAATTTTAGCAATTACATTACTGCTACTTACAAGCGCTTCAATCCATTCTCAGATACATTTTGAAAGTGGCTACATCATTAGAAAGAACAATGAAAAAGTTTCTTGCCTGATTAAAAATTTAGACTGGAGAAACAATCCTAAAGAGATCGAATACAAATTAGGCGACAATCCGGAAATTAAAAAAGAGAATACCACTACCGTCAAAGAATTCGGATTAACCGGTCATAAAGTAAAATTTATCAGTGCTACGGTAAAACTGGATCGTTCTTCGGAAAAATTGAATTCTTTGGGCAGAGACAGAGCACCACAGTTCAGTACCGAAAATTTATTCCTTAGAGTACTTCTTGAAGGCGATGCCAATTTATACCTTTTTGAAGATGAAAATGCTTATAAATTCTTCTATACCCATAACAATTCGGAAGTAGAACCGCTGATTTTCAAATCTTTTTTAAATACAAATTTAGAAATAGACACTAATGACCAGTACAAGCAGCAATTGTGGATGGATTTAAAATGCGAGGGTATCAGCATGAAAGATGTGAACGTACTGAAATATGAAAAAAACAGCTTAATTTCTTTCTTTGAAAAATACAACAAATGTAAAAACCCTGCTGCTGCAGAAGCTACAAGCTTTAAAGAAGAAATTGTACGACCAAATCCTTTCCATATGTCAATCAGACTTGGTTTAAGCAATTCCATCCTTAAAACGGAAAGTATTGCCACGCAATATGGTTATCCGAATATTGACTTTGGAAGCAAAATTTCGATCCGGATCGGGGCTGAATTTGAATATGTATTGCCATTATACCGTAACAAATGGTCCATTATAGCAGAACCTAGTTACCAGTCGTATAAATCGGATGCTACAACAGCAGACGGAAACCATACTGTAGATTACAAATCTTTTGACATTCCGGTTGGTGTGCGTTATTATTTATTCTTAAACGATGACTCTAAAATGTTCTTCAATGGGGTATTCAGTTATAATATCGATTTAGGATCGAAATTAAACTATACGATTTTCAGAAGACCATTGGAAGCAGACGTTAAACCGGACTATAATTTTGCCATCGGTGTAGGATACAAATTTAAAGACCGATACAGCTTTGAGCTGCGATATGCCTTAAATCGTGACTTAACCAATGAAGACCGTGTTTGGGAGAACAAATTCAACTCAACCTCTTTTATTTTAGGATATAAATTATTCTAAAAAATACTATCCTATAAAAGATACCTGTCATTCCTCCGGGTATCTTTTTTTATGAAAATCCTTACTTTACAATAACTGTATGTAAAAAAATATCATTTTGTGATTTTTTTAGTCTTAAAAATCAAAATATAGTTAAATTTACCATCCATTTAAGTGACCAGGCATTGAAACAAATAAGCAGTATTCAGAATCCTTTTATCAAGTCTTTAGTACAATTACAGGAAAAAGCAAAAGCACGAAAACAATCCGGAACCTTCCTTATTGAAGGGCAAAGAGAGATCATGCTGGCTCAGAAAGGCGGTTATGCAATACAGACGGTACTGTTTCTGCCCGACATTATCACTCCGGAAGAAATCTACCGGCTAACCCATACGGATATCGAGATTATTGAAATCTCCAGAGAGGTGTACCAAAAACTGGCCTACCGCGACACTACCGAAGGCATTATTGCTATTGCCGAATCTAAAAACCTGGCCTTATCCGCTTTAAAATTAAAAAAGAATCCGTTGATTCTTGTAGCGGAAGCGCCTGAAAAACCGGGAAATATCGGTGCTCTTTTGCGCACAGCAGATGCAGCCAATCTTGACGCCGTTATTATCGCCAATCCCAAAAGCGATCTATACAACCCGAACATCGTTCGCTCCAGTGTGGGCTGTTTGTTTACAAGACAGATTGCTACCGGAACGACAGCAGAAGTAATTGCTTTTTTGCAGGAAAAAAATATTGCCATATATTGTGCTACCCTGCAGGATTCCACTTCCTATCATACCCAGGATTTCACCACGGCAACCGCGTTAGTTGTGGGAACAGAAGCAACCGGTCTTACCGATGACTGGCGGAATGCAAGCAAGCAAAACATTATCATCCCGATGCAGGGAGAAATTGACTCTATGAATGTATCCGTTGCTGCTGCCATTCTCATTTTTGAGGCCAAAAGACAACGAGGATTTAATATTGAATAAAAAAATTAACCATTTACTATGAATAGATTTTTCTTTTTACTGTTAACAAGCTTTTCGATTGGTGCCCAGATTACGACACCTGAAATCGACGAATTGGTAGACAAAACACTTACAACTTTCGATGTACCCGGAATTGCCGTAGCTGTAGTAAAAGACGGAAAAATAATCCATTCTAAAGGATATGGTGTCAAATCCATCATTACCAAAGAAAAGGTAGATGAAAATACCCTTTTTGGTATTGCCTCAAACAGTAAAGCTTTTACCAGTGCCGCTTTGGCAATCCTGGTAGATGAGAAAAAACTGGACTGGGATGACAAGGTCAAAAAATACATCCCGGAATTTAAAATGTATAACGATTATGTGACCAATGAATTCACTATTCTGGATTTGTTGACACACCGCAGCGGTTTAGGCCTTGGCGCAGGCGATTTGATGATCTGGCCGGACGGTCATAATTTTACGCCTCAGGATATCGTGAACAACATCCAGTACCTGAAGCCGGTTTCCGGTTTCCGTACAAAATACGATTACGACAACCTGTTATATGTTATTGCCGGAGAAGTCATTGAAAAAATAAGCGGGCAAACCTGGGCGGAATTCATAGAACAACGCATCATGAAACCCCTTGCCATGAACAACAGTGTGGGTACCTGGTCCCGGTTAAAGGACACCACCAACACGATAGTTCCCCATGTGCCTATTGACGGAAAGTTACAGGTGATCAAACGCTATAAAAGCCCGATACTGGACGCTGCAGGCGGAATTTATTCCAGCGTGAACGACATGAGCAAATGGGCTATGGTACAATTGCAAAAAGGGAAATACGGCCCGAATAAAGAAAAGCAATTGTTCAGCGAAAAAGAACACACCGAAATGTGGACACCGCAAACCATTTTACCCAATAATACCACGCCTCCTTACAATACTTTATTCAAAGCCTACGGTTTGGGCTGGCAGTTAAACGACGTAAAAGGAAAATTACAGGCTTCCCATACAGGCGGACTGGAAGGCATTGTAACCCAGGTTACCTTAATTCCGGAATTACAGCTTGGCATTATCGTATTCACGAACCAGCAATCCGGTGCAGCTTTCAATGCGATTACCAATACTATTAAAGACAGCTATCTCGGCATTCCCTATATTGACTACCTGACCAAATACAGCCATCAGAAAATGTCCAGCGAAGCCGAAGCAGATAAAGTAACCGATGAAGTATGGAGTACTGTCGTAAAAAACAAAAAAGACAAAAAGATCAAAATCGATGATAAAAAACTCATCGGTACCTATAAAGACAACTGGCTGGGTGAAATTTCGATTGAGAAGAAAGACGGAAAACTATGTTTTATCTCCAAACGCTCTCCTCAGTTATCCGGTGAAATATTCTTTTATAAAGACAATACTTTTGCCGTGAAATGGTTTAACCGCTATTTCCATGCCGATGCTTTCATGTACCTGACTTTCGATAAAAACGGGCAATTAAACAACATTAAGATGGATGCCATATCGCCGTTAACCGATTTCAGTTACGATTTCCAGGATTTAGACTTTAACCGTATCAAATAACACCAAAGCACTCTTTTCAGGGTGCTTTTTTATTCCTTCAGGCTTTAACGTATTTTATCAAACAATCGGAGTTTCCCTCTTGCAAAAGTCAATTCTTTACATTAAATTTAGGAATTGAATGAATTGTTATGACAGAGATTGATTTAGAACAAGAAAATAAAGCCATCGCCCGCGAATACAAGGAACTTCTTCGCATTAGTTACCAAACCCTTACCGAAGAAGACAAAAAACTGATACGCAAGGCTTTTGACGTTGCTGTTGATGCCCATAAAGACCAGCGTCGCAAATCGGGAGAAGCCTATATCTTCCACCCTATTGCCGTTGCTAAAATCGTGGCCTCCGAAATCGGTCTGGGTGCCACTTCCATTGCCGCTGCTTTAATGCATGATGTAGTTGAAGACACAGACATTACCGTTGCCGATATCGAAAAGATGTTCAATCCGAAAATTGCCAAAATTGTTGACGGATTAACCAAAATAGCAAAAGTAAAAACCGATCAGGAAATTTCGATGCAGGCGGAGAATTTCCGTAAGATGCTGCTGACCTTAAACGATGATGTCCGGGTAATTTTAATCAAAATTGCCGACCGTTTGCACAACATGCAAACGATGGAAAGCATGGTCGATTACAAACAGGCCAAGATCGCTTCCGAAACCCTGTACATATATGCCCCTTTAGCGCACCGTTTAGGGCTTTACAACATCAAAACCCAGCTTGAGGATTTAGGACTAAAATATACCGAACCGGATGTTTACATGGATATTGTAAGCAAAATGAAGGAAACCAAAGAAGAACAGGAAGCCTATATCAAGTCCATTTCCGAGATCCTGAAAAAATCCTTGGACGAAGAAGGAATAGAATACACGATGAAAGGCCGTCCCAAATCCATTTACTCCATCCGGAGAAAAATGCTGGTTCAGGGCGTTACCTTCGATGAAGTATATGACAAATTCGCGCTGAGAATCATCTACAGATCCAAACCACAGGAAGAGAAATTCCTGGCCTGGAAAATCTATTCCATAGTGACCGACCACTACCGCCCGAGCCCGAGCCGTTTGCGCGACTGGATTTCTTCTCCCAAATCAACGGGATACGAAGCCCTGCACATTACCGTGATGGGGCCAAAAGGCCGCTGGGTGGAAATTCAGGTGCGAAGTGAACGTATGGATGAAATCGCCGAAAAAGGATATGCAGCCCATTACAAATACAAACAGGGTGCTACGGAAGAAAACGGCCTGGACGTTTGGCTGAACCAGCTGAAAGAAGCACTCGAAAATTCCGAAACCAATGCTGTTGATTTTGTAGAAGACTTCAAACTCAACCTGTATTCCAAGGAAATATACATTTTTACGCCAAAAGGAGAAATCAAATCCCTGCCCAAAGGCGCCACCTCCCTTGACTTTGCTTTCAGCATTCACTCCGAAGTGGGCATTCACACCCGTGGTACCCGGGTTAACGGTAAATTAGTACCACTCAATCACGTATTAAACAGCGGTGACCAGGTAGAGATCATCACCTCGCCGAACCAGAAACCCAGCCCGAACTGGCTGGACTATGTGACCACATCGCGCGCCCGTAATAAAATTAAAAACGTACTCAACGAGAGTACCAAAAAAATTGCCGAAGACGGAAAAGAATTACTAACCCGAAAATTGAGACATTTAAAGATTGCTTTAAACGAGTCCTCAATCAACGAACTGGTAAACTACTTTAAACTGCAAACCAGTCTGGATCTCTTTTACCGCGTGGGTGCCGGATTAATAGACAACCAGCAGCTCAAAGATTTTGCGGCACAAAAGAACAATACGTTAATCAACTTTTTCAAAAACAAGATCAAGCGTTCGCCTAATGTTCCGTCTGAACAAATACACCGCAACGAGATCATCAAAAACTATGACCTTTTAGTTTTTGGAAAAGAACAGGATAAATTAGATTACAAACTGTCCACCTGCTGCAACCCTATTCCGGGTGATGATGTATTTGGCTTTATCACCATCAACGAAGGTATCAAGGTTCACCGGAAAGACTGCCCGAATGCCATCAGCCTGCAATCCAATTTTGCCTACAGGATCATTCCGGCCAAATGGATTGATTCGTCACAGGAAGAATTTAAAGCCGTGATCAAGATCACCGGTATGGACACTTTAGGACTAACCAATGAGCTGACAAAAGTTATCTCCAACCAGATGCACGTGAACATCCAGAGCATTGCGCTGAGCGGAGAAGCCGGAATATTCAACGGACAGGTTACCGTTGTGGTACAAAACAATACCATCCTGAAAAAATTAATTGACAATATTAAAAAAATAGACGGTATTGAAAAGGTAACACGCGTCCACAAAAATTAAACTACAAAACGATTCGTATTCTTAAAATAAACACCTGGATTCAACGCCAGGTGTTTATTTTTATGATTACACCTTCCGGTTTCGTTAATAAAAAACTAAAATTTTCACCTCAGTCAACATTACTTTACGAAAACTTTAATCTCCAAAAAATAAAACTTATCTTTGCGGGTATTTCATATTAAACCATAATGGAAAATAATAAAAATCAAGAAATTGTAAAAAACGTATTCACGAAATATCTTGAAGAAAAAGGGCATCGTAAGACGCCTGAGCGCTATGCTATCTTACAGGAAATTTACGACAGTGCCGAACATTTTGACATTGAATCGTTATACATCAAAATGAAAAATAAAAATTATCGTGTGAGCAGAGCAACGCTTTACAACACGATCGAATTATTATTGGAATGCGGTTTAGTGAGAAGACATCAGTTTGGACAAAATCAGGCACATTACGAAAAATCGTATTTTGACAAACAGCACGATCATATCATCATGACCGATACCGGTGAAGTGATCGAATTCTGTGATCCGAGAATACAGACGATTAAAAAAACCATCGAAGAAATTTTTAATATTGAAATCCACAACCATTCTTTATACCTGTATGGTCAGAAAAAGAAACATACGGAAGAATAATTTTTTCACACGCATACGACAAATAACTATATAAACACAAAACAACAAACAACAACGGAATGACTGTAGATTTGCTACTAGGATTACAGTGGGGAGACGAAGGAAAAGGAAAGATCGTTGACGTACTCACTTCAAAATACGACATTATTGCTCGTTTTCAAGGCGGACCAAACGCCGGACACACATTAGAATTTGACGGAATTAAACACGTTTTGAGAACCATCCCTTCCGGGATTTTTCACCAGAACTCCATTAACATTATCGGAAACGGTGTTGTTATTGATCCTGTCGTTTTCCAAAAAGAACTGGAAGGTCTGGAAAAATTCAACATGGATATCAAATCCAGATTGATCATCTCCAGAAAAGCACATTTAATTTTACCCACACACCGTTTACTGGATGCTGCTTCGGAAGCCTCAAAAGGTAAGGCCAAAATCGGTTCCACCCTAAAAGGGATCGGACCGACTTATATGGACAAAACCGGAAGAAACGGATTAAGAGTGGGCGATATTGAATTGGCAGATTTCAAAGAACGTTACCGGACTTTAGCAGACAAGCACGAAGCGATGATTTCGTTCTATGATGTAGACATGCAGTACAACCTTCAGGAACTGGAAGACGAGTTCTTCGAAGCGGTTAAAGTATTACAGACACTAACTTTTGTGGACAGTGAAGAATACCTGAACAAAGCCATGAAAGAAGGAAAATCCATTTTGGCTGAAGGCGCTCAGGGATCACTTCTGGATATTGATTTCGGAACGTACCCGTTTGTAACGTCTTCCAATACTACTGCTGCCGGAGCCTGTACCGGATTAGGAATTGCACCTAACAAGGTAAAAGATGTTTTCGGTATTTTCAAAGCCTATACAACCCGTGTTGGTAGCGGACCTTTCCCAACAGAACTTCATGACGAAATCGGTCAGACAATGGCCAGAGTTGGTAATGAATTCGGTTCGGTAACCGGAAGAGCACGTCGTTGCGGATGGTTAGATCTGGTAGCCTTAAAATATGCCGTTCAGGTAAACGGGGTTACCCAGTTATACATGATGAAAGGCGATGTACTTTCCGGATTTGATACCCTAAAAGTATGTACCGGATACAACTACAAAGGCGAAGTAATCGACCATTTACCTTACAACATCGAACCGGAAAACGTAACACCGGCATATATTGAGAAGAAAGGATGGAAAGCAGATCTGACCGGAATGACTTCATACGAAGAATTACCATCAGAATTAAAAGAATATATTGAGTTTATAGAGAAAGAGGTTGAAGTTCCTATTAAAGTGATTTCGGTAGGACCGGACAGAACCCAGACAATTCATAAATAATCCATAAAAAACGCTCTCATCCGGGAGCGTTTTTACTTTTTAACCCTTCTTTATTTATTTAATAAATTATTCTTAATTAAAAATCCTATTCGTAGATTTTACTTAAATTTGGCACAAAATTTTACACTTTGAAGCAATTATTTTTATTCCTTATAAGTTTCAGCTTTTTGTGCACAACGGTTACTGCACAGCAAAAAAAAACCATCCAGATCATCCATACTGATTTTACCGACAGTAATCAGAATGAAATACCGGGTGCTTCAATTCTTACAGGAAATGTTCAGGTGGAACACGATGGTGTTTTGATTAACTGCAACAAACTCTACTTCTTCAAAGATCAGAATTATGCCAAAGCCTTTGGTAATGTGGTTATGAACCAGGGGGATACCATTTATATGAACAGCCGTTATGCCGAATACAACGGCAATGAAAAGTTCGCCTATGCTTCGGGCGATGTTTCACTGCGGTCTCCGGAATCTACCTTAACAACCGACACCTTAAATTTTGACCGGAATACCCAACAGGCATTTTACAACTCTTACGGAACGATTATCAACAAGGAAAATACCCTGAAAAGTAAATCCGGACGTTATTATTTAAACGAAAAGAAATACCAGTTCCTTACCGCTGTTACCGTAACCAATCCGCAATGCGTCATCAAATCCAATCACCTGGACTTTTTCGACAATTCCGGGCATGCCTATGTTTTCGGGCCTTCTACGATTACCAGCAAAGAAAATGTCATCTATACCGAAAGGGGATTTTATGACACCAAAAAAGATATTGCTACTTTAACCAAAAATTCCACGATAAAATACAACAACCGACTCATCAAAGGCGATAAGATATTTTATGACCGGAAACGGGAATTTTCTTCTGCCACCGATAATGTCAAGATTACCGATACCATTAACAAAATGATTATCAAAGGTCATTATGCGGAAGTCTACAAAAACCAGGATTCCATGTTTATCACAAAACGGGCCATTGCATCCAGTTTTGTTGAAAACGATTCGGTTTACATTCACGCCAAAAAGCTGATGATTACCGGAAAACAGGGAGAACGAATCATTCGCGGTTTCAGCAATGCCCGTATTTACAAAACGGATATGAGCGGAAAATGCGACTCTATTCATTCCAACCAGAAAAAAGGATTAACCCAGATGATCGGAAGACCGATTCTCTGGAACAATGAAAACCAGATGACCGGTGATGTAATTCACCTTATCGGAAACAACCAAACCGAAAAACTGGATTCCCTGAAAGTATTGAATAATGCTTTTATTGTCCAGAAAGACACCCTTGGCACCGGATACAACCAGGTTAAAGGACAGGATCTGTTTGGCAAATTCAAAGACAACAAACTTTCCACTGTTGATTTAATCAAAAACACGGAAAAGATATACTACATGTATAACGACAAAAACGAGCTGGAAATGATCGACAAAGGCGTAAGCAGTAAAATACACCTGGAACTCGAAGACAACAAGATCGTTTCCATGACTTCCATTGTTAATCCGGAGAGCGAAAGCTACCCACCCGACCTTTTTCCGGAAAATGCCCGGAAATTAAGAGGATTCGTGTGGCGCGGAGACGAGCGGATAAAATCGAAAGAAGAGATCTTTCCACCGGAAGAGAATCTCATCGATGAAAAGATTCAGAAACAAAGTGCTGCCAAAGATCTGGAAAACGAAACACCGATGGAAGCCCGTAAAGAAACGCTTGAATATGGCAAACCGGTAAAAAAAGAGAACGCCAAAACAACGAAGAAGACGAAGAAATAAACCAGCAATTGCGGTTTCAAAAAATCGCAGCTGACAATGCAAGAGTATCATGATTAAAGATTTCCATAAATACCAGGCACAAACCTCTCCCTATCCATTGGGAATGGAAGTGTCCCACGCCAAAGGTGCTTACATTTACGACACCAGCGGAAAAAAATATTTAGATTTCGTAGCCGGTGTTTCGGCCTGCACATTAGGACACCAGCATCCGCGCGTAACCAACGCCATTAAAGACCAGCTGGACAAATATGCCCACGTAATGGTTTATGGAGAATATGCACAGGATCCTGCCGTTGCTTTATGCAAATTGCTGGCAGCAAACATGCCGGAACAGCTCAACAAAACATACCTGGTTAACTCCGGAACGGAAGCCACCGAAGGTGCTTTAAAGCTGGCCCGGCGGATAACCGGAAGAAGCCAGCTTATTTCCTGTTTTAACGCATACCACGGGAATACGATGGGCTCGATGAGCGTTATGGGATTTGAGGAACGCAAACAGGTTTTCAGACCTTTAATTCCGGACGTGGATTTCATCACCTTTAACAACGAAGAAGACCTGCAAAAAATAACCACCAAAACTGCCGGAATCATCCTGGAAACCATTCAGGGTGGTGCCGGATTCATACAGCCTTATGACGGATTCCTGAAAAAAGTCCGCGAACGTTGTGATGAAGTTGGTGCGATGATGATACTGGACGAGATCCAGCCCGGTTTCGGAAGAACCGGAAAACTGTTCGGCTTTCAAAACTACGATATCGTTCCGGATATTGTAGTAATGGGCAAAGGTATGGGCGGCGGAATGCCTGTGGGCGCTTTTACAGCCAATGAAAAACACATGGACCTGCTGAGCCATGATCCTAAACTGGGACATATCACCACTTTTGGCGGGCATCCGGTAATTGCCGCTGCCTGTCTGGCAACCTTACAGGAACTGGTGGAAACCGACCTTATGGAACAGGCACTCGAAAAAGAAAAACTTTTCAGAAAACTACTGGTACATCCGCTTATCAAAGAAATTCGCGGAGAGGGCTTAATGCTGGCTCCCATGACAGAAAGTCCTGAAATTACCAATAAAATTATCTTTAAATGTCAGGAAAAAGGACTGATCTTATTCTGGTTATTGTTTGAAGGCTGCGCTATTCGCATTACTCCTCCGTTAACCCTTACAAATGCTGAAATAGAAGAAGGGTGTGGCATCATTATTGAAGCTATGAATGAAGTAATGAACGAAGGCTAGAGAACACGGTAAAAAACAAATAATTGTTAATTAAATTGTTCACAACAAATAGCTTTCATTTCTAAAAAGCAAATAAACCTTTCCTAATTTTAATAAGGATAATTTAAACAAAAGGAGTATGAATTTGAGTCACGAGGAAGAAGAAAATAGTTTATCCTTATCAAAGTTCGAATCAATGTTGAAAACCAACAAGGTATTCTTCTTTGACTCCGAAGAGTTTGAAGATATCATTCTTCATTATCTCGATACGGGTAAAATTAATTTAGCCAAAAAAGCCCTTAAACTAGGCTTGGAGCAGCACCCAAAATCCACCGGTTTAAAACTGGTTCAGGTAGAACTTTTAGTTTTTGACGACAAACTTGAAATAGCCGAAAAATTATTAAACGATTTGTATGCTATTGAACCGACCAACGAAGAAATCTACATTCAGAAAGCCAACATTTATTCCAAAAAAGATCAGCATGATAAAGCCGTTGAACTTTTAAAAGTCGCCCTTAAATATACCGATGATTATGCGGATGTCTATTCGCTGATTGGTATGGAGTACCTGTTCATGGACGATCTGGAAATGGCAAAAGAGAACTTCATTAAATGTCTTGAAAACGATACAGAAGACCATTCTGCCTTATACAATGTCGTGTACTGTTTTGATTTCCTGGATCAGAACGAAGACGCTATAAATTTCTTAAACGGGTTTATTGACCGCAATCCGTACAGCGAAGTGGCATGGCACCAGCTCGGACGTCAGTATTACACCGTAAAAAATTACGAACAGGCCGTTCGTGCCTTTGATTATGCCACCCTGATTGACGATAGTTTTCTGGGTGCTTATTTAGAAAAGGCAAAAGCCCTGGAAAAATTAAAAAAATACCAGGAGGCCATCGATTGCTATAACATTACCATGGAGCTTGACGATCCTACTTCCTTTGCCCTGTTGCGCATTGGAAAATGTCACGAACGTCTTGGCAATACCGATATTGCTTTACAGTTTTACCTGAAAACGGTACATGAAGATCCGTTACTGGATAAAGCCTGGATTGCGATCACCGATTTTTATATCCGTCAGAAAAATTTCCAGAAAGCGCTGTACTATGTTAACAAAGCTATTGGAATTGACAACGAGAATAAATTGTACTGGAAACGCTACGGTGCGATCAACAAACAATTAAGCTTCTTTGAAGAGGCCGAATACGGCTACCGAAAAGCGGTTGAGTTTGGCGATTACCAGTTAGACACCTGGTTGTTCTGGGTAGACATCCTTCAGTTTTTAGGAGAATTTGAAAGTGCTGTACAAACCTTATTACAGGCTTCCGAATATTTCCCGGAAGAATATGAAGTAGAATACCGTCTTGCCGGATTATACTATATGCTGCACGACGAGGCAAAAGGAAAAGTTCACCTTAGCAACGGTTTGCGCTTAAACTTCAATAACCGCACTGTATTGGAAGAACTGTTCCCGGTGGTGTGGAACACAAAAACAATACAATCTCAAATAGAGAAGTATCAGAAATTAAACGGATAGTCCGGTTCCAAATACCACTTTTTCCTATTATCTTTACGGTTAATTATTGTATTAATTGACCGTTTTTTTATTATGAAAAAATTAAAGAAAAGGAGATTTGGATTGCTCGGAAAGAATATCAGCTATTCTTTTTCAAAAAAATACTTTACCGAAAAATTTTCAGTTTCCGGATTAGAGAATTGCAGTTATACCAATTTTGATGCTGAAACCATCAATGACTTCCCGGCCATCGTTTCCGGTACAAAAAACCTGAAAGGAATGAACGTTACCATTCCTTATAAAGAAGCCGTCATTCCTTTTCTGAAAAAAACATCCAAAAATGCCACCCTTATCGGCGCTGTCAACACCATACGGTTCAACAAAAAAGGAGAAGCAAAAGGATACAATACCGATTTTTACGGTTTTAAAAAATCGCTAAAGCCCTTACTGAAAAAACACCATAAAAAAGCATTGATCTTAGGAACCGGCGGCGCCAGTAAAGCCATTGCTTTTGCGCTGCAGAAATTAAAAATAGAATATGATTTTGTTTCCCGCAATGCATCGGAATGCGAGTTTTCCTATTCCGAGCTGAATCAGGATGTTTTTAACGAATACCAGATTATCATCAACACCACACCACTGGGCACTTTCCCGAATATTAAGGATTGTCCGGAACTGGATTATACGCTTTTTACCGATAAGCACATCGCTTTCGATCTGGTCTACAATCCGGAAGAAACCGAATTCCTGCGTCTTGCAAAAGAACAGGGTGCCAAAACCAAAAACGGTTACGACATGCTGGTCTTTCAGGCAGAAAAGGCCTGGGAAATCTGGAATAACAAATAAAACAAAAGGCTGTCCGGACAGCCTTTTGTTTTATACGGCTGTCACGGTCCGGTTAACGCCTCTGCCCGGCATTCCTTTTATAGTCCCCTGATAGTCATTATCTTCCAAAAGCACGAAAAATAAGGCGTTATTCTGCTATTTAAACAGAAAAATAAGCACTTTTAGGTAACTTTCTTTTGAATTATCCACTTGCTTTTAGTATCTTTCCACTCAATTTATGTTAAACTTAAGCATTTCAACAATGTTAGAAGAAAAGAATGATAACCTGCCGGAGGCAGATGGACAGGAACAAATTACAAACGAGGAAAACGTTCCTACCGTAAATCAATCCGCAATTGAAGCGATTGAAAGTACGAATGCAGAAGAAAGCGAAGACGCTTCTATTTCTGAAGGACACGATATCCCAATGCTCAACTATGAAGCAATGTCAATGGAAGAATTGACAGCGGAACTTGAAAAATTAGTTTCGAATGAGAAAGTAATGTCCATCAGAAATCACGTCGAAGAGATCCGCAAAGATTTTATGGCGAAATACACGCATTTTATTGACGAGAAGCGTGACGAACACAGCCATGACAACAATGGAGATGTTTCGGATTTCGATTATCACTTTCCTTTAAAGAACAAATTCGACAATATCTACAATAAATACCGGGATTTTAAAAATCAGCACTTCAAACAGCTGCAAAACAATTTAAAAGGCAATCTTGATAACCGTCTTGCAATTATTGAAGAACTAAAAAGCCTGATCGACAATCCTGCCGAAAGCATTCAGGAAACTTTAAAAACAGTTAATGAACTGCGTGAGCGCTGGAAAAATGCCGGACCAATACCACGGGACAAATACAACCACGTTTGGAACAACTTCCATTTTCATATTGAGCGTTTTTACGATCACCTGCATCTGGACAGAGAAGCCCGCGATCTGGATTTCAAACACAATCTGGAGCAAAAACAGAAAATCATTGCCCGTGTTGAAGAACTGGTTAATGAAAGTGATGTTTCCAAAGCATTCCGTGAATTACAATCGTTACACAAAATCTGGAAAGAGGAAATCGGACCGGTATCGCGTGAGCACCGTGAAGAATTATGGAACAAGTTTAGCGACTTAACCAAACAACTACACGACAAACGGGAAGCCTTATTAGCGAAGGCTAAAGAAAAAGAAGAAGAAAACCTGATCAGGAAAAGAGAAATTATCACTCAGATTGACAATATCGCTAACGAAAAGATAACAGCACACAGTGCCTGGCAGGGTCAGATTGACAAAATAGAAAGCCTGAGAGCCGCTTTCTTCCAAACCGGAAAAGTTCCGCTGGAAGTAAACGAAGACACCTGGGCGGCTTTTAAAAACGCTGTACGCAATTTTAACGCTCAGAAGAATTCTTTCTACAAAGACATCAAAAAAGACCAGCAGGACAACCTGAATAAAAAACTGGCTTTAGTGGAAAAAGCGAATGCCTTGAAAGAAAATGAAGATTTCAACGTTACGACGCCAATCATGAAACAGATCCAGGAAGACTGGAAAAAAATAGGTCATGTGCCGAGAAAATATTCCGACAGCGTATGGAAAGATTTTAAAGATGCCTGCAATCATTATTTTGACCGCCTGCACGCCAAACGCAACGAAGCAAACTCCGAAGAGATTGAAGCTTTTGATAAGAAAAAAGACTATCTGGAAAGCCTGAAAGACTTCCAGCTAAGCGGTGAACACAAAACCGATCTGGACGCTATCAAATTACACATAGAGAACTGGAAAACTTTTGGAAAAGTACCGCATGCCCGCAGACATATCGAAGGCAAGTTCAACAAAATACTGGATGCCCTGTTTGATAAATTAAGCTTATCTAAAAAAGAAGCGGAAATGGTTAAATTCAACAACCGTTTGGAGCAGCTGGCAGAAAGTGACGATTCCAGAAAATTAGAGAATGAGCAGATCTTCATTATGCGCAAGATTGATGAAGTACAAGGCGAAATTTTCCAATTGGAAAATAACATCCAGTTTATCTCGAATGCCAAAGCCGACAATCCATTTGTAAAAGAAGTTTACAAAAACATCGACCGTCACAAGGAAGAATTAAAAACCTGGAAAGACAAGCTAAAACAAATCAGAAGCCTGAAACAGGAATAAAACAAAAAGCCGGATATTAATCCGGCTTTTTTATTGCACAACCTTATTTCCCGTTCATTCCGTCCGTTTTCTGCTACGTTAGCATTACCGTCAGCGAGATGTATAAAAACAATCGTACCGGAACCGTAAACAACCACAAATAAAAAAGCCGCTTTAAAAAAGCGGCTTTTTTATAATATGACAACTATTATTAGTTTAGTCTATTTTGAAACGTTTTCTATCGTTTTCGTTTAAGTAAATCTTACGTAAACGGATCGATTTTGGTGTAACTTCAACATACTCATCTTTCTGGATATACTCCAAAGCTTCTTCTAATGAGAATTTGATAGCAGGAATGATTCTTGCTTTATCATCTGCTCCTGAAGAACGTACGTTTGTTAATTTTTTCGTTTTGGTAACGTTAACAACCATATCATCACCACGGGAGTTTTCACCAATTACCTGCCCTTCATAGATATCCTCGTTAGGATCTACGAAAAACTTACCTCTGTCCTGTAATTTATCGATAGAATAAGGAATTGCTTTTCCGTTTTCCATAGAGATCAAAGATCCGTTTGTACGTCCAGGAATCTCTCCTTTGAATGGTTGGTATTCCAGGAAACGGTGTGACATAATTGCTTCACCGGCAGTAGCTGTAAGCAATTGATTTCTCAATCCGATAATACCACGGGATGGAATATTGAATTTAATGATCATACGCTCACCTTTTGGCTCCATGCTTAACATTTCACCTTTACGAACCGTTACAAACTCTACCGCTCTACCGGAAACGTTTTCTGGTAAGTCGATTGTTAATTCCTCGATCGGCTCACATTTAGCACCATCAATTTCTTTGATGATTACCTGTGGCTGACCAATTTGTAATTCATATCCTTCACGACGCATTGTTTCAATCAATACAGACAAGTGCAATACACCACGACCGAAAACTAAAAATTTATCGGCACTGTCTGTTTCATTAACACGAAGTGCTAAGTTTTTCTCTAATTCTCTGTTTAACCTGTCTTTAATGTGACGGGAAGTTACAAACTTACCTTCTTTACCAAAGAACGGAGAGTCATTAATTGTGAACAACATACTCATTGTTGGCTCATCAATTGTAATAGACGCTAAAGCTTCCGGATTTTCAAAATCAGCAACAGTATCACCAATTTCAAATCCTTCAAGACCTACGATAGCACAAATATCTCCTGCCACTACCTGCTCTACTTTCTTTCTTCCGATTCCTTCAAAAACGTGTAATTCTTTAATTTTAGATTTGATGATCTTACCATCTCTTTTCACTAAAGATATATTCATTCCTTCTTTTAATTCTCCTCTTTGTAAACGACCGATAGCGATACGTCCTGTAAAGTTAGAGAAATCCAAAGAAGTGATTAACATCTGCGGAGTACCTTCAGATACTTTCGGGCTTGGAACGTGTTCCAAAACCATATCCAATAAAGGCTCAATGTTTTCAGTCTGATTTCTGAAGTCGGTTGACATCCAGTTATTCTTTGCAGAACCGTAAACTGTAGGGAAGTCTAACTGCCATTCCTCAGCTCCTAATTCAAACATCAAGTCAAATACTTTTTCATGAACTTCTTCCGGAGTACAATTCTCTTTATCAACTTTGTTAACTACCACACATGGTTTTAAACCTAAATCGATTGCTTTCTGCAATACGAAACGAGTTTGCGGCATTGGTCCTTCAAAAGCATCCACCAATAACAACACACCATCCGCCATATTTAATACACGTTCTACCTCACCACCAAAATCCGCGTGGCCTGGAGTATCGATAATATTAATTTTGGTTCCTTTATAGGTAACGGATACGTTTTTAGAAGTGATGGTAATTCCTCTTTCACGTTCTAAATCGTTGTTGTCAAGAATTAAATCTCCTGTGTTCTCGTTTTCACGGAACAACTGACAGTGATACATAATTTTGTCAACCAATGTTGTTTTACCGTGGTCAACGTGAGCGATAATTGCAATGTTTCTAATAGAAGTCATAAATAATTTTTGTGGGTGCGAAATTACAATTTATTTTTTATATAAACACACTAATTTTTAAGCAGTTAGCAAAAAATAACAAAATGATAACAACAAAAAAAGCCCTCATGAAAGAGAGCTTAGTTATATTTCTGTCTAAACAACCTTATGCTAATTTAGCAACGTGCTTAGTTAATTTTGATTTTAAGTTAGAAGCTTTATTATCATGGATAATATTCTTCTTAGCTAATTTATCAATCATTGATACTACAGCAGACAACTTAGCAGAAGCCTCTGATTTATCAGTTGCAAGACGCAAAGCTTTGATTGCGTTACGAGTTGTTTTATGTTGGTATCTATTTAATACTCTTTTCTTTTCGTTGCTTCTGATTCTTTTTAAAGCTGACTTATGATTTGCCATTTTCTTAAATTGATTTAAGTCTTTTTACATTTCTTTTTTTCGTAGTCCGTAGGGGAATC